>JBDTTC010000251.1:0-8701 GCA_039930825.1 Arenimonas sp. | reverse complement strand
AATGCCGGTTAATCGTTTCATAAATTACACTGTTTATTTGAAATGTATTTAGGTGAAATTTCCTAGGCCGGGCCCTGGTCCGGCATGGATAACATCGTAACCTGTATAAGCTGGGTCAGTTTTGCTTGGAAATCAACAGGCTGGGTATATTGCTGCGCGAGTTAAAACTGGGAAGCACCCAGCTAGCGTGGCTTAATCGACAGTCGTAAGGAAACCGTAAGGACAGCTATATACGGTGAGGAATACTGTTGAAAGAACGTCGCCCCATAAACCAGAAACATTTTTCGAGCGCTCCAATTTTGTTTGCACAGGAATTGGTCTCATTACGAGGAACGCATGATTACTCGATTTATTACACCGCAAGATATCGATATGCGTGGAGTTACCGGGGGCGCGGTGCCGTGTATGACAGGGGCCGAAATTCAGAGCTTGTTTGGCGAACGTTCTCGCTTGACGGCGCTTGATGTCCTAAATGTTCAAATGTCGGCGCAGAGAAGGCTTTGGACGACGTTGCATTCTAGCCTGCTATCACCGATGGAACTGATGTTGTGCGCGCTCGAGTTTGCGCGAGATGCTTTGAGTCGATACGGGGAAACTTTGCCTTCGTTGACGATTTTTAATAATGCTCTAAGCGTTTACGAGGCCTGGTTATGCAACACAGCAACAACTGAAGATCGCGATGTTGCACATCAATTGGCAATGGCCACCGCACGCGAATTAATGCGTTCAATTCCACGCAGCCCCGAGCTCGCTACCGCATGGGCTGTGGCCTACGCGGGTAGCACCCGTACTTACGAGGCGGCGCGCGCCAGTGCTTTTTACGCACGCCGGGCTGATAACAACTCGCCCAAAGTGGCGCATCGGCAAGTAGCGATGGTGATCGATATCTTGAATGAAAAACGCGCCGACCGTTTTAAACGCGATGTCGCCGCAAGTGAAGCGCATACCAATCCAGAATCTCCCATGCCGATGGACAATAGCCTGTCTTGCAATGTCTTGGTGGTGAACAATACCAACAACGCGCTTCAAAATGGCGCAGTGACAGCAGACCATGGCAATACATATTTCTTGGCCGACTCGATACCTGCCAATTCCGGCCAAGTCAGTGCAGTCCAGGGTGTAGGTGTAACTTGCGCTGAATTTGGAACCAAAGGCACGGCAAATTACACCTTTGGCAACGCGCAGAGCTTGATGTTTCTCTGGAATATTCCCTACACCTATAGCGGCATGGGCGATGGTATTTTGCCTTATTTTTACGCGGTGCTGCAGGGTACTCAGCCGGGACAGTATCAGGTCTCGATTACCAATGTTGATGCACTTTATATGTGTCAGCAACCTCCGCAAGCGGATTCCAGTGGCTATGTAACGCAAATGTCGCCCATTGTGACGCTCAGTGCGCTGTGACTAGCCAACAGTACGCAACTGTAACGGTTTAAATGCAGAGGTCGTGTCGGCACCACGTTATCAAACTTTTTTCACAGCCCCAGTTTCGAGTCGTTTGACGAGTTTGCATTCATTGCCAAAACAGGATTTGTTAGCGACATCAGAAACCAGCTATGTAAATTCCATTCAAGCCATTCCGCCAACGACAAAGGAATTATTTATGTGCAGCTGTGATGCCAATTGTCAAATGCAGCTCTACCTGATCAACAACACGGGGCAGGCGCCAACGGGTGGAACAATGACCCTGCAAAATGTCGTGCTTTCTTACTATGCGCCATGCGTGACACATGTCATAGGTTCCTCTGCCGAAGTTCAAACTGCGGCTTGCGCCTATGGGTGGGACAACGGTTCAATTAGTTACAACATGCCCAATGGTGAAGTACTTAATATTGTTTACGATGGTAGCGATATCGACAATGCAAATGCCAATTTCTCGGCACCCTCGCAAACTTATACCGCCGCAAAAGCGGTCTATCAGGGGGGCATTCTGATTACGGTGGGTATTCAAGGTAATGCTGCTGCGAATGCGTGAGGAATTCGCATGAAATCTAATTCGCTGATCAGTATCATGGCCTTGCTGTGTTTCTCTACGCATTCTGCTTCTGTTTTGAGTGCGCCTGCGTCCGCTTCGGCAAAATTTCTAGTTTCGCAAGGTGTTGCTGCTTATAAAATCAATCTAGTCGTGCCGCCTGGAACTGGCGGTGTTGATCCTGCACTGTCATTGCAATATTCGAGTGCTGGCGGTGAGGCACTGGTGGGAACGGGGTTTGATCTTGGCGGTCTGTCGGAAATTGTGCGTTGTCCGGCCACAATTTTGCAGGATGGTTTTAGTGGTGCAGTGTCGTATGGAAAAAATGATCGATTCTGTTTAGATGCCAATAATCTTTCTGATGGTCGCTTGGTACCGATACAAAATAGCGGTGCAGATTATTACTCGCCCAATGCTCAAATTGTGTACCACACGGAATCCGAGTCCTTTCGAAAAATCGTTCCCAGTCAGACCGCTTGTGGCAGCGGCCCATGTAGTTTTGATGTTTGGTTGAAAGACGGCAGCCATTTGCAGTACAACGTGGCAAATTTGGCACGGGATAGTGGTAACGAGATCCCGCCCGGATCGATTCGCAGTTGGCAACTGGGGTCGGTTAGTGATTTGCATGGAAATTCCTATCAGATTTTCTACAGCCAGACCCCAGTAGATATACACGGCAATCCGGTTGCCGGGACCCTAAATGCAGGGGTGAATTATCCCGTTCGAATCGATTACAACGCTGGCCCGGGCGGCCTGGTGGCGCAACGGTCGGTTCAGTTCTTCTATCAAGCATGGCCCCAAGCGGCGACTAGGTTTCAGGGCGGCGCAGGCATTACGCGCGCGGCGCGTTTGGCAGAAGTTCATACCTGTCTTGATCCAGCCGGCATTGCCAGTCAAACGTGCGCCCAGGCGGGGCTCATAAACCGTTATCAATTCGTCTACGCCAGCAATGCGCCGGCAGGCCGCAGCCGTTTGACAAGTTTTATCGAATGCGACGGTCAAAATAATTGCCTCCCGCCAGTCAAATTTCAATGGTCTGCCGATGCCACTACGCTAGCTTTTCAGCCCGTTAGCGGCGCATCGGCCTTGAGTGCATCGAGCTATGTGGGTGATTTTGACGGCAATGGGCTCACCGATATTTTGTCCGTGGCGCCTGGTGCCGATCAAGTCATGCTGCGACAGGGCAATGCGTTTGTCAGCCAATCCAATACTGGTCTTGATCTCGATGGCGCAACGCAAACATGGCTTGCTGATTTTAACGGTGATGGGTTAAGTGATGTTCTAAGTAACGCCCGTGGCAATACGCTGTTTTTATCGACGGGTAATTTCGCGAACTCTGGACAGGGCTTTAGCAAGACTCCTCTGTCCGGGTTACGATTTTTGACATCCACATTTATTGGCGATTTCAATGCCGATGGTATGGCTGATGTCTTGACCACTACCGCTACCAGTGCCTGGTTGTACTTGGCTACCGGAACGGGGTTTACTCAACAAGCGGTGATCACCGGCTTGCAGATTTCCAATCCCGAAAAAACCTGGCTGGCTGATTTCAACGGCGACGGGATGGCAGATTTGCTAACCCAAATTGATGGTGCAAATGCATATTTGTATTTGTCCACCGGCTCCGGGCTTGTGACGCAAGTGCCGGCGCAACCACTTGTGCTTTCTGGCGCGTTTACCTATGTAGCGGATTTCAATGGCGATGGGTTGAATGATGTGCTCTCAGCAGACGGCCTCAATGGCACATTATCCACCAGCACCGGCAGTGGCTTTGTGCCAGTGAATCTGACGCACTTGGCGTTTCAACCCGAGAACAACTGGGTTGGCGATTTCAACGGTGATGGCATGGCGGACATTTACTCCTTTGCCAATGCACAAGCCATTTTGCAAATAGCCAACGGATCGGGCTTTGACAATGTTCCGGTTTCTGGCGTCTCGCTTGCGCCGCAGGCCAGTTGGACCGGCGATTTCAATGGTGACGGTCTGACTGATTTTACTTCATATCAGAGTGGCGGGTTTTGGGACGCGTTGGGCTCATCTGCAGCGGTGGTGCCGAATTCGAATCAGCACCCTGGCCTGGTGACTGCAATTGAAAATCGGCTCGGTGGACAAATTCTGATTAACTACAAGCCCATCACCAATTCGTCAATTTATTCCGATACTGCTTCTGCTAAAAACGGTCAAATGGAAAACAAGGCGGCGATCAACCGTTATCACGCTGCACCGCTTTCCTCCAATTTATCTCCACTGTATCCAGTCGGCACGATGCTGCAACGTGCTGGCTTTACCGTGGTTTCCGATTACAGCATGCGCAACGATACGAGCGTGAATTCTGCACCTTACCAATATCAGCGCAGTTACAAATATACGGATGCTGCCACCAGTTTGCTTGGCCGTGGGTTTCTGGGGTTTGCATCGATCATACGACAGGAGCCTGAGCTCAATCGACAAGTGGTGCGGAATTATCGACAAGATTTTCCTTTTGATCGCGAGATTGCAAGTGTCGAGACCTCAGATTCGCAATCAGCGCAAGTCCTGCGTCGTGACGCCTACGAATTCAAATGTAGCGACGGCCAAAACTTTGGGGCCTGCTCTGTAAGCAACGGCAGTTACAACGTCAATGGCAGCAAGGTGTTTCAAGTCTTGCTGGATACACGCAATTCTTCCGACCTGGTACTGGGAACCACGGTTGGGAAATCGTTCAATTACGATCATTTCGGCAACTCGATCATGGTCACGGACACCGGCAACACCCAAGGCAGTGCCAAGGCGCTCTACACCTGCCAATCGTTTCTAAACAATGCTGAAACTTGGCGTCTGGGCTATCTCACGAATTCGCAAAAAGCAAAGGCCGACTGTTCGGCCAATCCGACCCAGTGGAACAACAATTCGATCGCGATGCGTCAATGGCAGCGAGACCCTGACACATTGGATGTCTTGCTAAACGTTGGATGGTTGGGCTCGGAACAGGTATGGCAAGGTAGTAGAGTGCAGCGTGATGCATGGGGCAATGTAGTCGCCCGTGAACGAGTGCGCGCGGCAACCTTGGTGCCCACGCCTCCGGCGTTACCCAATACCAGCTTCACACGCAAGATAGATGGCATTTTCCATAGTTTTTTGATCTCCAGCCAAAGTCCTTCGCCTGATGGAGCAAGTACGTCAGCCTTGGTGAGTCAATACGCCACTGACGCTCGGTCGGGCAAACGCGTTGCTGTGGTCAGGCCGGATGCCCGATTCACGGTGAAATGTTATGACGGCTTTGAGCGTCTGTTGACACGACAAGCTCCGCCACCGAACGCGGATATTCCAGCCAGCGATCCCCTGTGTTTGAGCCCAGGTACGTCCATTGTTGGTTTGCCTGCTTTGCCTTCGAAAGTGATTACACTCAGCGAATCTCAATGGGAACAACATCAGGCACAAACGATTCGCAACTTGCATTCGATCTTGCCGACATGGCCAGATGCAAGGTCGAAAAAATCAAGTCGGCAAAAACAAAATCGTGTTGAGGGTCAAGCAAGCTGGCCCCGGATCAGCGCCATCCAGGATGGCCTTTCGCGAACGGTACAATCGATTCGCACTACCGATACTGTTCCAGTTGTTTCTGCCGTGAATTACCTCACACCAGGAACGCTGAGGGCGATGGTGTCTTTGCCGTATTTTGAATCGACAGCGCCCCAGGACATTCCATGGATCAATTGGAAGTACGACCCGCTTGGTCGCAAGCTTTCGAAAACCGCGCCCTATACCGCCAATGGCAAGGATGCAAGCGTCACCTCTACGACATGGTTGCGCGGGGCGAACAATACGGTCAAAGTCACCCAGGCTGCTGGCAGCAAGGACAGCGATGCGCAAATCCGCAGCTATGATTATTTCGGTAAACACCGGCGATTGGTTCAAGCCGAGGCTGTGGATTCATCGATCATTCGAACTTACGATTACGACTTGCTGGGGCATGCCATATCGAGTATTGGCCCTGTTCCCGTTGGCGGTAATGCCGTCCGCATGGTGATAACGCGCGATACCCTGGGACGTATTGCCACGATCAATGAGGACGGTCTGGGAACGCGTCAATACACTTACGATGATCGCGGTAATTTACAAACCATTCTTGACGCCATGGGCCAGGTCTATACGCGGACCCACGACAATTTGAATCGCATATTGAACGAACAATGGCGCGACAGCGATGGCATATTGCGAATGCAGAGCAATTGGACTTGGGATTTGGGTAACGGCGTTGTTGCGCCGGGACATGTGATCTCGGTACATGTCCTCGATCCGAGCACAAGTGCAAGTCTATCCGCCACCCAATATCGCTATGATGCTTCTGGGCGCGTGCAGACACGGGAGATTACGATTGATGGGAAAACATCGAAGTTCGCATACCAACACTTGCCACATGGCGCACTGTCATCCGTTACCTATCCCGAAGGTACGATGGCCAGTTGGACTTATTCGCCTTTGGGCGCGATCACCAGCGTAAACACCAATAATCCGTCCTTGGGTATGACTAGCTATCTCAAGCACACGGCTACAGCCCAAGCACAGCAAGTCAAGTATGCCAATGGCGTTGTCGCCAACCTGAGTTTCGATGCTGGTGGACAACTGCAAAATCGTGTTCTGCTCGATACTTCCGGCGCACCCCTGTTGGCCGAAGCCTATGTTCGCGATGGCCGCATGCGACTGAGGCAGGTTATTGATTGTTTGGCAGTACGTAATGCTGGCAATGAGCTTTGCACATCGTTGAATGTTTCAGCAGTCAATCCAAACGACTCCTCCGGCATCTATGCCTATACTCAGTCACGCCTGACTTCGGCAAGCATTGCCGGGCATGACTACACGTTTGCTTATGATTCGGCCGGGAATTTGTATCAAGTCAATGGTGCAACCTTGCCGATTGAAGGACAACAACTTGGATGTGTCAATGGTTCAGGTCCCACCTGGTGTTATGACGCCAATGGCAATCTGCAGACTTCGAGCTCGGTGCAGACAACAAAAAGCTATCAATTTGATCTTGCCAATCGATTGGCGTTAGCCACAAGTGAAGGCAAAATCCTTGCAAAATTTGGCTATGACCACAATGGCCAAAGAATTCTTAAAAACAGCTATGCAGCTGATGGCACAACGATCATAAACACGACTACCTGGCCTTCCGAAAATTTCGTCGAACAATCGCAAGGGCCTGCTTACACGCTCTATATTCCCGGGCCGGGCGGTATTTTGGCTTCTCTTGCAACAAGCGATAGTGCATCAAAGCGCACACCCACATCGCGAGCCGAACCCATACGTCAGCACGATGTCACCCCGTCGCCGTCGAGCGTGTTTTATTACGCACAGAATCAAACCATGAGCACTCAAGTCATTACGGATGCGAGCGGAATGCTGGCAGCAAAGATTGATTATGATCCTTACGGCAATACCGCTGCGATTTCGCCAAAGACTGCAAATGTGGGAACGCGTCGATTTGGCAGCAAGGAGTTCGATCAGGAAACCGGCCTCTACCAATTTGGCGCGCGGTATTACGATCCGGCAGTCGGGCGCTTCTTGACTCCAGACGATCGTCTGGGCGGGCATTTAGCGCGTCAAGACGTATTTCATCGTTACGCATTTACACTAAATGAACCGGTCAACCACATTGACCCTACAGGGCATCTTGGCTGCGTACCACTGGGAGCAGGAGTGGGAACTGTGCTTGGCGCCTTTGCCATGACCGGCACAATTTTAAGTGCCGATACCGATACACATCGCAAACAAATGGCCTTGGGATTCAATGCAACAGCCGCGTTTTTTGGCACCGGCGTTACCGTTGGCAGCGCGTCTTGGGCAGCCTGCACTTATTATCGTGATCGTCAACGACGTGCTGCCGATGAAGAAGACGATAGCGACACAACCAGCGAAACCAGTAGTGAAAGTAGTAGTGAAAGTAGTAGTGAAAGTAGTAGTGAAAGTAGTAGTGAAAGTAGTAGTGACGGCACTACTTCGGGTGATGATGATGTATTTAATGGTAGCGATGACGACGGCGAGGAAGGCGTAAGTCAAGCTGACGATGTGAGTGGAGAAAGCTCCGGCATATCTCAAGGCAGCGGTTCGGGGGATGACAATGGCTCAACATTGAACAACGATGATTCTCTCATCGAATCTGGAGCCAATAGCGACAGGGTTGCTTCTAACCAATTAAGTGCCAGTAGCGAAGTAGAAAGTGGCGATGCCCTAACGGATGCAAGCGCAGAGGTCGAAGCAGTCTATGTCGAAGCCGAGGCCGAATTAGTGCTTGAGGAAGAAGAAGTAACGGCACTTCTTGCCGCGCTAGAATTATTGGAATTGTAAAATGCTCGTTTGTACGAAAAACAAAAAGTGGGTCAGGTTGGGCTACCCCGCCAACACTAGACAATTCCGGCCTATGATTTTTGACAAGAGTAGGAAACACCATGAGTTCGCAACGATTTACTCGAGTTTACACAAGTAGCCGTTCGTCGAGCTCATAAGGTGCGCTCAAGTGCACCACGCCGGATGTCTCTCGCATAGCCGAAATTCCAAAGAATTCAAAAGGCATCGCCCCGCGCCATCACCAGCATAGAGAAAACGGTGCGCCTGGTGCGCACCTCGTGATTTCTTTACCTTATGACTTTTATTCTTACAGTTTTCATAGGACTAGCGTTGGCAATGGTGCTTGGTTTGAAAACGGCTTTCAATTGGCGCGTTTGCAAAACAACATAAATATTTCAAATG
>JBDTTC010000250.1:0-11913 GCA_039930825.1 Arenimonas sp. | reverse complement strand
GCAACATGCAGAAGTGGTCGGACTACTACGAGCGCCTGTTCAACTTCCGCGAAATTCGTTACTTCGATATCAAGGGTTTGAAAACCGGCCTGGTCTCGAAAGCCATGACCGCGCCCGATGGCATCGTGCGCATTCCCTTGAATGAAAGTTCCGATCCTAAATCGCAGATCAATGAATATCTAGATGCCTACCAAGGCGAAGGCATTCAGCACATTGCCTGTTTCACCGATGATATTTATTCGACCATCGAAACCATGCGTGCCTCCGGAGTTGAATTCCTTGATACCCCTTCAAGTTATTTTGATGTGTTGGATGAACGCATTCCGAACCATGGCGAAGACGTGCCGCGTTTGGCCAAAAACAAAATCCTGATGGATGCCGATCTGGAAACCAAGCAACGTAAACTGCTGCAAATTTTCACCACCAATGCGGTGGGTCCGATTTTCTTTGAAATCATCCAGCGTAAAGGCAATGAAGGTTTTGGTGAAGGTAACTTCCAGGCGCTGTTTGAAAGTATTGAGAGAGACCAGATCAAGCGCGGCGTGCTTTAGTTCTTACTCCCTCTCCCGTTGGAGAGGGGAGCAAAGCAGATAAGGATTTTCATGAGTGCAAAATATCAATCAGGTTTCGGTAACGAATTTGCGACAGAAGCAGTAGCGGGCGCTTTGCCCGAAGGTCGTAATTCCCCGCAACGCGTTGCGCATGGTTTATATGCCGAGCAAATTTCCGGCACCGCATTTACTGCGCCGCGACACCACAATCAGCGCAGTTGGTTTTATCGCATTCGCCCGGCGGCCTTACATGCGCCATTTGAGTTGATGGCTGCGACTCTTTTCCATAATCGTTTTGACGAACAAGCAGCAACTCCCAACCAATTACGTTGGGACCCACGCCCAATGCCGGAAACGCCGACGGATTTCATTGATGGTTTGTTTACCGTTGCGGGTAATGGTGGTGCTTCTGCACAGCATGGCGTCGGTATCCATTTGTATGCCGCAAACAAATCCATGCAGGGCCGCTTCTTTTATAACGCCGATGGCGAGATGTTGATCGTGCCACAGGAAGGACGATTAAAAATTGCGACCGAATTTGGCATCATCGCAATTGAGCCGCAGGAAATTGCTGTTATTCCACGTGGTATTCGTTTCCGTGTCGAACTGTTGGATGCAGCCGCGCGTGGTTATGTGTGCGAAAATTTCGGAGCACATTTACGCTTGCCAGATCTTGGCCCGATTGGTTCGAACGGCTTGGCAAACTCGCGTGATTTTTTGACGCCAGTGGCGGCTTTTGAAGAACTCGAAGGTGATTTTGAATTGCTTGCGAAATTCCAGGGGAATCTCTGGTCGGCAAAAATAAATCACTCGCCGCTCGATGTTGTAGCCTGGCATGGCAATTACGCACCATACAAATACGATTTGAGAAAATTCAATGCGATCGGTTCGATCAGTTACGACCATCCTGATCCGAGTATTTTCCTGGTATTGAATTCACCCAGTGAAACACCTGGGGTAGGTAATCTGGATTTCGTGATTTTTCCACCGCGTTGGCTGGTGGCACAAAACACTTTCCGCCCGCCTTGGTTCCATCGCAATGTGGCGAGTGAATTTATGGGTTTGGTACACGGAAGCTATGATGCCAAAGCCGGTGGCTTTGCACCCGGTGGAGCGTCGCTGCATAACAGTTTCAGTGGTCACGGCCCGGATGCGGCGACTTTCGAAAAAGCTTCCAATTCCGATTTGTCCAAGCCCGATGTATTGATCGACACCATGGCTTTCATGTTTGAAACCCGCGCCGTTATCAAACCCACGCAACAAGCGCTGCAATGTGCGGAACTGCAAAAAGATTATTGGCAATGCTGGCAGGGCTTGAAAAAGAATTTCAAAGTATAGGCTGGGCACTACCCACCCTATTCAACTCGGATTGGCGAAGTTGAAACTGCGCCGCACTGTCATCGGCTGATCGAGTGGGCCGAATTTCCAGCGTTTGACCGTGCTGACCACATTGCGATCAAACGCACGCTGGCTTGAATTGACGACTCTTACTTCCGACACATCCCCGTTTGTCTGCACAATAAATTCAATTTCCACGGCGCCACTTAACCCGCGATTTAAAGCTTCGCTTGGAAAAGCGGGGTCCGGGGTTCGAATCGCAATCAAATCCTGCTTTCTAATGAAGGTCTCGGCAGGAGCAGACGTAACGATGCGTGGCGGAGCAGCTACGCCGGGTGAAGGCGTTGCAGCTATAGCTGCCGGCGGCAAGGAGGGTGCTGGTGGCATGGCGGTGGAAACGGCAGGCTTTGTTTCCTCCGTGTCCACTGTTGGTTTCAATGCGTCTTGTTTGCTTTCGAGTTTGGCCTGTTCGCTTGCCAGCGTTATTGCCTGCTGCCGTTGTGCTTCAGCGATGGCCAAGGCATCGGTATTTTTCATACCCTCGCTGATCGCCAGACTGATGCGCGGCAATGCCGGTGCGCCGACATCAATGGCGGCAATCAAATCACGAAGACGCGAAGCTTCCTCGAAGTCGGAGCGACTGATGGCCTGTTCTGCCGCGATAACCGTGTAAGGCGTCAAATCCATCAAGGCGCTTTCGGTCAATGGATCGGGCTTATCGGCTTTTTTTCGCAATGCCAAATAATATTCCACCGCATTATTGGCAGCAGGAGAATACAGGCGTTGCTCGCGCGTCGCTTGTGTCGCCAGATTTCTCAGTTCATCCAGCGGCAGCGCCACCATTGCAGCCTGCGTTTCTTTTGCTGCCTTGTCTTTGGCCGGCGCCGCCTCCTGTGTCGCGGTATCGGGGTTTGTTGCGCTCTGTTGCGAGCACGCAATGAGGCCAAGGCACAGGCCCGCCGCGAAAATAATTTTTGTCGATGTAGCCAAGTAAGGTTGTGACACCATAGCCAATCCTTTATCCCTGCAGACTGATGCGTTGGACGTGAATCTACACGCCGAATGTGAAGGATTTTCGATAGAAAAATGAAAGCATTCCCGCTTTGTGATAGTCATCCCAATTACGGAAATCGTGTAATTGCGTATCCGGTTGTCTCATCAACGATTACCTACATACTATGGGCAGTGCCCACCCTGGGGTTGGAATGTTAGAGTGACGTTGTTGCAATCCCGAGTGCTGGCATGACGAAAATTCTCTCGCTTTTTTTGGGCCTAAGCCTGCTGGTGGCGCATGCGACATCCGTTGCTTCGGCCGCACGGGCATCGATAAATCCGCAACCGAAAATAACGGTCTTTGCGGCTGCGAGCTTGAAAGAAAGTGTCGACGCGATTGCAACGGAATGGAAAAAACAATCCGGGCAAGAGGTTCTGGTGTCGTATGCAGGTAGTTCTGCGCTGGCAAAACAAATCGAGCAGGGCGCACCGACCGACATCTTCATTTCTGCAGACGTCCAGTGGATGGATTATTTGCAGCGAGCGAAAAAGATCGATAGCAAAACGCGATTTAATCTAGTCGGTAACGAGCTGGTATTGATTGCGCCTGCAGCATCAAAACAAATTGCTATATCACTCAATAAACCCGATGGTTTGCTTAAAGCACTCGGTGATGGTCGACTCGCCGTTGCAGAAACAGCCAGCGTCCCGGCGGGTCGCTATGCCAAGCAATCGCTGACGAAAATGAAAGTTTGGGACACCGTTTCAACCCGGTTGGCGCAAGCTGACAATGTGCGTGCAGCGATGGCTTTTGTGGCTCGCGGCGAATCACCATTGGGTATTGTTTATGCCACCGACGCAAAAGCCGAAACAAAAGTGCGCGTAATAGCCACGTTTGCCGATGATAGCCACGATGCGATAATTTATCCGGCGGCAAAAGTAACAACGGCCAGCCCAATATTGACGAGTGGTTTTCTAAAGTTTCTAAAAGAGAAAAAAGCGATGACTATTTTCAAACAAGCAGGATTCAAATCGCTTTAATGTTTAGCCCCGACGAACTATCGGCAATTAAACTTAGCCTTCGAATTGCTTTGCTGGCGGTTGTTTGTGCGCTGCCGTTTGCCGTTGCCGCTGCTTATGTATTGGCGCGTTGGCAGTTCAAGGGAAAAATAGTACTCGATGCTTTAGTGCATCTGCCCTTGCTGATGCCGCCCGTGTTGACGGGTTATGCTCTACTGATTTTATTGGGCCGACAAGGTGCCATTGGTTATTGGCTGGATCATTGGTTCGGATTTACTTTCGCTTTTCGCTGGACTGGTGCGGTTGTTGCCGCTGCGGTAATGGCATTCCCCTTGTTCGTGCGTTCGATAAGACTTTCGATTGAATCGATTCCGCGTGAGATTGATGAAATGGCGGCCAGTCTTGGCGCAAGGCCTTGGGCGAAATTCCGGCAAGTGATCTTGCCATTGAGCATTCCCGGTATTGCTGCGGGAATGACGCTCGCGTTTGCCAAGGCGCTTGGAGAATTCGGTGCGACGATTACCTTTGTTTCGAATATTCCAGGTGAAACGCAGACCATTTCATTGGCAGTACATACCTTGACGCAGGTGCCGAATGGCGAAGACGGTATTGCTCGTCTTGCGATAGTTTCATTGCTGCTTTCAGTAGGTGCGTTGATGGCTTCGGAATGGATGGTCAGGCGTTCGGCTTATAAACGGCAGAGCGAGTGATCCATTCTTTTCGTAGGAGCGTCCTTTAGGCGCGATCGGATTGCGAAAATATTCTTTTGTGCCGGGGTATCAATGATTTCTTGAATCAGTAAGTAAGCACTGGGTGCTTACTTTGAGATAATCGTCGAGTTGTAATCGCGCCTAAAGGACGCTCCTACAAAAGCAAAAGCTGATTCTGCGCTTTTAACCTAGGCCAATCGCTTTTTCTTTTCTTTCTGCCAAGCGTTTTTCCAGATAGTGAATATTGGTGCCGCCTTGCTGGAAGCCGATATCGGCCATGATGCGCGATTGCAGCGGTATGTTGGTCTTGATGCCGTCAACGACCATTTCCGACAAAGCAACACGCATGCGGGCAATGGCTTGGGCACGCGTGTTGCCGTGAACGATCAGCTTGCCAATCATTGAATCGTAATTTGGCGGGACTTTGTAGCCTTCGTAAATATGTGAATCCACGCGCACACCCGGGCCACCCGGTGCGTGGAAATGTTTGATTAAACCCGGTGAAGGCAGAAAGGTTTCCGAATCTTCGGCATTGATACGGCATTCAATGGCATGGCCACGAATGACGATGTCCGAGTGTTTGAGTTTGAGTTTTTCACCCGAGGCAATCAGCAATTGTTCGCGCACCAGATCCACGCCGGTGACGAACTCGGTGACCGGATGTTCGACTTGAATACGGGTATTCATTTCCATGAAATAGAAGCGGCCGTCTTCAAATAAAAATTCAAATGTGCCGGCGCCGCGATAACCGATGCGTACGCAGGCATCGGTACATATTTTTCCGATCTCTTCGCGTTGTTTATCGGTAATGCCCGGTGCCGGTGCTTCTTCCACCACTTTCTGGTGACGGCGTTGCATGGAGCAATCGCGTTCGCCCAGATGAATAGCGTTGCCTTGGCCATCTGACAAAACCTGAATTTCGATATGGCGTGGATTCTCCAAAAACTTTTCCATGTACACCATATCGTTGCTGAAAGCCGCTTTGGCTTCGGCTTTGGTCGTGGTGATCGATGTCAGCAAGGAAGCTTCTTCGCGAACAACACGCATGCCGCGACCGCCGCCACCGCCTGCGGCTTTGATAATGACTGGATAGCCAATTTCTTTGGCCATACGCATGCATTCATCGCCATCTTCGCCGAGCGGTCCGCCGGAGCCTGGTACGCAGGGAACGCCCGCATCTTTCATCGCGCGAATGGCTTCGACTTTATCGCCCATCATGCGAATCACTTTCGCGGTTGGGCCGATGAAAATAAAACCGGAAGACTCGCAACGTTCGGCGAAGTCGGCGTTTTCGGATAAAAAGCCATAACCCGGATGAATCGCCTGTGCGTCGGTAACTTCGGCGGCAGCAATAATGGCAGGGATATTCAAATAACTTTCCGAGGATGGAGCAGGACCAATGCAGACTGATTCATCAGCCATGGCGACGTGCTTCAAATTTCTATCTACGGTGGAATGCACGGCGACCGTTTTTATGCCAAGTGCGTGACAGGCGCGAAGAATTCGCAGCGCAATTTCACCCCGGTTGGCGATGACGACTTTGTTCAACATATTATTTTTCCCATTTTGTTTTCGATAGCAGCGGAGATGGACGAATCAATCTTTCGCTTACGAAATCACAAACATCGGTTCATCAAATTCGATCGGCTGCCCGGTTTCCACCAGCACGGCGCGCACGGTGCCGGACACATCGGCTTCAATCGGATTGAACATTTTCATCGCTTCGATAATGCCGAGCGTATCGCCGGCCTTAACGGTTTGCCCGACTTTGACGTAAGGCGCCGAATCGGGATTGGGCGATGCGTAATAAGTGCCGACCATCGGCGAGCGAATCATATGGCCATCGGGAACGTCTTTGGATTTGCCGCCATGGGATTCGCTTGAAGGTGCTGCATGCACAACAGGTGCAGGTGCAGCGGCACGAGGCGCTTCGACATGATGCACTACCGGTGCCGGTGCGACTCCGCCACGAGGCATGCGGGCGAGTCGCACGGATTCTTCGCCTTCCTTGATTTCAATTTCGGCGAGATTGGATTCTTCCAGTAAATCGATCAGTTTTTTTATTTTGCGAAGATCCATGAGGGCATCGTCCTTTGTTAGTAATGTGATTAGGGAACAGCAGCCGTGTGCGGGCCGTGCGAAATAAAGTATTCGAGTGCGTAGCGGTAACTGTCGGCGCCAAAACCGCAGATCACCGCCTGCGCCATGTCGCTGAAATAGGAATGCTGCCGAAATGGTTCACGTGCGTGCGGATTAGATAGGTGAACTTCAACAAACGGAATGCGTACGGCGGCAAGGGCATCGCGCAGAGCCACGCTGGTATGTGTGAAGGCAGCGGGATTGATCAGAATGAAGCAAGTGCCATCTGCACGGGCAGCCTGGACGCGATTAACCAGCTCATGCTCGGCATTGGATTGGAAATATTCCAATTCATGGCCTGCCTGCGCTGCACGTTGGCCTAAATGGCTATTAATCTGTTCTAGAGTGGTGCGGCCATAGATTGCCGGCTCGCGCTCGCCGAGCAGATTCAAATTCGGACCATGTAAAACCAGAATCTTAGCCAATGCTTCACTCCCAAGGCAGGGCAGTGTGCGCGAAGCTAGGCATTTTGTCTAGACGATACCTGCGTTTTCGCCGCAGATCGCAACCGTTTGATTTTAGTTAATTTGCTCTAATCTGAAGCTTTGGGTGCCTTTATGAAAGCCTTTAATTCGTCAGCATCGGCGAAGACACCGCGTTTCAGTTTCAATAAACGTCCATCAGGTCCAATCAGCACACTGAAAGGGATAATGCCACTTTCATTGCCTAATTGGTTAGAACTGTCGTTTTTACCCGCTTTTTCCAGAAATTGCTGATATTTGCTTGGGGTTTTCTTCAAATAGTCTTTAACAGCGTCGGCTTCATCCAAAGCAATGCCGATAACCAGCACATCGCCGACAGCTTTCGACCGGGCGAATTCATTGAGCAGTGGCATTTCCATCAGGCACGGGCCACACCAGGTCGCCCAGTAGTTGATTAGACGATAACGCCCGGTACCTGGCAGTTTGGCCGGCTTTCCTTTCAAGTCGGTGATGTCCAAAGCTGCGATCAGTGCTTTTGAAGCTTCGACATATTTTGTCTGAGGGCGCGTGGCTTCTTCGCGTGCCGTATTTTTCCATTCACCGGATTTCGACCACACAAGGATCAGGCCGGCCAGCATGGCGGCAATTAAAACGATTCGGATAATTTTACTCAGCATTATTATTTCGCATCACGCAAAGCATTATCTACCATGCCGGGCGTCAATAAGGTCGGTAACACTTCGCCTTCAGGTTGATTTTTCGAGTACACCACATATAAGGGCACGCCGACAGCTTTATGCTTTTCCAGAAACTGCGTGATGTTGTCGTCTACATTGGTGTAGTCGCCGACCATGTAAACCGTATTGGTTTCTTCCAGAAGTTGCTTGAACGCAGGGCGTGAAAAAATTGTCGCTTCATTAGTCTTGCAGGTAATACACCAGTCTGCGGTCATGTTGATGAAGACAGTACGATTGTCTTTCAGTAACTGGGTCAATGATTGCTCGGAATAGACGACATGGCCTTCGACTACGGCTTTATTTGAAGACGGTGCCGGCTGGATTTTATGGATGCTGAAAACACAGTAAACCGTGGCAAGCAATCCGAGCAAAACGAAAATCCGGGAAAATTTCTTTTCGCTATAACGCGTGCGTTCCCACAGCCATAATGCAAACGACAAGGCAATGCTGCCGCTTAATATCAGGAACACGCCCATTGATCCACGTTGTGCAGCAAGCACCGAGATCAACCATGCAGCGGTGAGGTACATGGGGAATGCCAAAACCTGTTTGAGTGTTTCCATCCAGGCGCCGGGTTTTGGCAGTAGTTTTGCCAAAGCAGGGATGAACGCAATCATCAAAAATGGCAATGCCAAACCAAGGCCCAATGCCAGAAATACCGTGATAGCAATCAGTGGTGAAGTCGCGAAGGCAAACGCCAGTGCGCCGCCCATCATTGGCGCCGTACACGGGCTCGCTACAACTACTGCTAATACACCAGTGAAGAAATCACCTGAGCGACCGGGGTTTTCCGTTAGCTTTTGTCCAACACCGGCAAGGCTGGCGCCGACTTGAAACACTCCCGACAAACTTAAACCGACCGCCAGCATTATCAATGCAAGTGCCGAGACGATGACCGGTTGCTGCAGCTGGAAGCCCCAACCTAATGCCAGGCCGGCATGACGTAGTCCAATGGCGACCGCGCCAACGATCGCGAAACTAATCATCACGCCAAAGCTGTACCACAATGCTTTTTTGCGTGCGTTGCGGTTATTGTCAGCGCCTTCGACCAGCGATAGGGCTTTCAAAGACAATATCGGCAGAACGCAGGGCATCAAATTCAGAATCAGGCCGCCGCCCAGTGCAAGTAGCAGAGCTTGTAGCCATGCACCCACGTCCAATGCGGTTTCTTTTTTGATTGCATTTTTCGGGTCGAATATTTTTCCGCCGGCAGGCACCGACAAGGCGATTTCCCTTTTCATCGGCGGATAGCAAATGCCGTTTTCCTGGCAGCCAATAAAACTTGCCTTCAAATTAATTTCATGCGCTTTCGAATCTTTTAGTTGCAACGGAAGCTTGGCTTCGACCAGATCGAAAAAGACGGCAACATCGCCGAAGTGTTCGTCTTTGTGCGATTTTGCAGGAGGCCATTGCAGTTCGCCTGCCACGACGGAGTTATTGTCACTGACGATAGTGAGCTTGGTCTTGTCACGATAAAGGTAATAACCGGGTGCCGGTGTAAAACGCAGTAATAATTCATTCGATGTGTTGACGATGGCTTCAAACTGAAATGCCTCGCTGGCTGGCAATGGCAGGCTGTCGGTCGTGATTTTCGTGTTGCCGAATAGATCATTTTTTTTGTCGGCACTAAGATTTAATGAAGTTGCACTTTTTTGTGATGATGCAGGCAAATCAACCGTAATCGTTTTCTTGTGTGGTGGATAACACACGCCGACATCGGCGCAGCCTTGGTACTTCACCAGAAAAGAAACGCTGTTTACATGGTCGGCAGCAGCGCCGGTTTGAATGCCGACAACTTCATTGCGATAGGTTTGCACTTCGCCAAAGAATTGGTCTTTCTTGTGATGGCCTTCCGGTAATTCGAGCGCATTGGTTTTGAATCCGCTATCGACTGGGCTGACACTCATCCGATGTCTATACAGGTAATAGCCAGGGGCGATTTTCCAGGTGAATTCAATCTTGTTGCGTGACACCGCTTTTGCACTCAGTGCGAAAGCCTGATCAATCGGCAGCAGGTCTTTTTCATCCACCGCGAGCGCGGCAGGCACGAACAAAAGCATGCTTAAGAACAGCAACATATTACGTAACATTCGGATTCCTTCGGTCGAGCAGCTTCTGCTCATGCACACAAGAGGCTAATTGTAGGGCTTTGGTTGCGAAGGAAAAAGAAAAAGCCGTCATTTGGGTGCTATTTCGGTACCCCGAACAGGCAGGTTCCAAAGAAGCTATGCCTATTTACGTGTAATTGGCAAATATGCCATGAAGGATTGCCCTGTAAACATCGCGACAATATTTATCATGATAAAATTCGCCATAGACGCGTGTATCCGTTTTTTTGTCTTTTACAACTCTTTTGGAAATAAATGAATTCGATACTAATACCGGGCTCCAAGCGGGCACGATACTCAATTGCTGCGATTAGCGTCGTATTGATCCTTGCCGGAGCAGCTTATGCATTAAATCAGGTGAGAATGATCAGTGCCGAGTCGATCTCAAAAACCTCATCCGCAAGGCCCTCGTCAAAATACCTGAGTTCAATGAGCGTCGGTCAGGCATATTCAGCAAAAAATCCGCAAATAAAAAATCAGATTGGCAGCATCGTTATGCCCGGTGCGAACGGTGTGAGTTACACAGCCAATTTTGATCGAGGATGGTTCGATATTGAATTGTCGGGCTTGCAGGCCTTGCCGAGTGCAAGATTTTTAGGTTATCAGCCAGCTATTATTTCGCAATCCGGCGGCTTGATTCCTGTTGCCGGAATACTAACCCAATCAAGATCACTTTCAGCGTTTACCGTTGATTCTGGTGAAGCACTAAAACGACGCTTTGTCGCTAATTTAAAGAGTTCCACCGCCCAGCAGTTTTTGTTGGAGGTGCTTGATCCCAATGGATTGCCAGCCTGTAGCGCGATGGGATCATCGACTCAGGCCGCCGTGTGTGATTTCGAGATAATTCTTCCAGCCAACAGTGGTTCTACACCGCCGTCCAACTACACAGTGCGCGCTACCAATAGCGGAACTTCATCTAGTCAACTGGACCTCGAGTCCTATGTGCTGAGTACGATAGAGAACAATACGGTATTTTCCGGCCCTGGAAAAGTGCAGGCGAATGAAATTTTCCGCGTGCGTACTACGCATAATATGCGGCTCACACCGCCGAATGTTTATCTCGCCACTTTCATGCGGATTTATTCCAGCGCCGGACAGTTTGTGAAAGAAATTCCGGTGCGTTTCCGCTGGGATGGTAGCGAATATTCCGCGATGCCTTTGCTCGGGCTTCCCGACCCAGTTACGGGCGCACTCACTAACCCTTACAGCAATAGTTTCGCGCAGCGTAGTATCCATAATCGGGTAATTATCGATATTCCGGTTAATGCTACTTCGGTCACTTTCAAGGCAAGGCGTTTGACGGCTGAAGGTAGTCCTACGCCCAGCGGCGCGCCGCGCGATGTGGATTTGTATGTCGGCCCTTACAACGCTGATCCTGCTAATTCGATAATTGCACCAATGTCGATTGCCAATGCGCCCTATCAAGCGACGACGGTTAATAGCAGCTCTACTAATTTCGAGTCGATCACGGTTTCCGGCGCGAATTTAACACCTGGTCGTTGGTACGTTATTCCGGTTTCTAAGTCCGGAGAGTTGATGGACATGAATGCTACCGTTCAATTCAACAGCTTTTCCGACGCCCCCGCGTTCCAGTCGGGTCATTACTTCAATCCGTCACGCAATGGTCATGGTGCATTTCTTGATTTCGCTGGCGACCAATGGGTCATGGTTTGGTACACCTATCTGCAGGACGGAACGCCGATCTGGTATTACGCACAGGGTCCTAAGCCATCCAGTGAGGTTGGATATGCAATCTGGCAGCCAACCTTGTATCGCGTAGTCTGGGACGGAAGCACATCCTTTGCTTATGCCGCAGGTTTTGCGACGGTAACATTACTGGGTGATAACAGTTTCCAGTTTTCAGGGACAGACCAGAGCATCCTCCCAGTCCTGCC
>JBDTTC010000249.1:0-2355 GCA_039930825.1 Arenimonas sp. | reverse complement strand
ACCGAACCCATCGAACCGCCCATGAAACGGAATTCAAATGCGGCAACGCAAATATCGTGGCCTTTCAGTAATCCCTTGACGGCAATCAAGGCATCTTTTTCGCCGGTACTTTGCTGCGCCGCCTTGATACGGTCGGAATATTTCTTTTGGTCTTTGAAATGCAATGCATCGCGCGGGCCGAGATCGGGCGCAATTTCTTCGACCGGACCTTCATCTAAAAATGAAGCCAGACGCTCGCGTGCCTCGATGCTCATATGATGATTGCACTTCGGACAAACCCGAATATTTTTTTCCAGTTCGGGGCCGTATAGAGCAGCGCCGCACTTATCGCATTTTTCCCAAAGACCTTCGGGAACACCACGCTTGCCACCACCTTCGGTGCGGATGCGTGCCGGCATTAATTTGGTCAACCAACTCATGTGTATCTCGTGTTGTTTGCTGAGGCGACAGTGTAGCGGCAAACTCGACCACGGTCAGCAGTGAACGGGTTCAAATACTGTCTAGAGCATCCCGAATCGGCTTAAGAAAGGCTTCAGCGGTGCCGGCAGGGTCCGCGCTAAGGGCCAAAGCTTCGACCAAAGCACTGCCTATGACGATGCCGTCGGCCGCCGGCGCCAAAGATTTGGCGGATGCAGCATCCTTGATTCCAAAGCCGATCATTACCGGAACTTTGGATTGTTTACGCAAGGCGCTGGCCTTCTTCAACACATCGTCGATGTCAATGCTGCTAGCTCCCGTTACCCCGGCAAAACTGACGTAATACAAATAGCCCTGAGATTCATTTGCCAATCGATGCAGGCGTTCAGGGCTTGTCGTGGGCGCCGCCAGCGAAATGAGTTTCAAGCCATGATCATTGAAAGCCGCGCGCATCGGGGCCGCTTCTTCTGGCGGCAAATCCACCAGCAACACGCCATCAACACCGGCAGCGACTGCCTGTCGGGCATAAGTATCCAGGCCGCGCATTTCAATCGGATTCAAATAACCCATCAATACCACCTGTGTTTCATTATTTTGTTCACGGAATGTCTTAACGCATTCGAAAACGAAATTGGTATTGACGCCACGTTCCAGCGCTCGTTCGGAACTGCGTTGAATGGTCGGGCCATCTGCCATCGGATCGGAAAATGGAACCCCGAGTTCAATAATATCGGCACCGCCTTTTACCAAACCGTGCATCACTGCCACGGTACTTTCTTTCGACGGATCGCCGGCAGTAATGAATGGTACGAGGGCTTTTTTATTTTTTGCTTCCAGGTCGGCAAGTTTTATTGCAATACGGTTCGAAGTAATACTCACAGACTGATCCCTTCGCGTTTTGCAATGGTGTAAATATCCTTGTCGCCACGACCGGAAAGATTAGCGAGTACGATCGCGTCTTTCGGCATTTCTCTGGCGAGCTTCATCGCCTGTGCAATGGCATGACTGGATTCCAGCGCAGCCAGAATACCTTCGGTCCGGGCCAGCAAATGGAAGGCTTCCATGCATTCGTTATCGGTGATGCCGACGTAGTTCGCACGGCCAGTGTCTTTCAAGAAGGAATGTTCCGGGCCAACACCGGGATAATCAAGACCGGCTGAAATCGAATGGGTTTCAATAATCTGGCCGTCGTCATCGCAAATCAGATAGGTTCTATTTCCGTGTAATACACCAGGACGGCCTGCAGACAGTGATGCCGAATGTCTTCCCGTTTCAATACCTTCACCTGCAGCTTCGGCACCGAATATTTTTACTGCCTTATCATTCAGAAACGGATGAAACATGCCGATGGCATTCGAACCGCCACCAACGCAGGCAACAATCGCATCGGGCAACCGCCCATGTTGCTCGAGCATTTGTGCCCGGCATTCATGGCCAACGACCGAATTGAAATCCCGTACCATGCGCGGATACGGACTCGGGCCTGCAGCAGTACCTATTATGTAGAACGTATCATCCACATTACTGACCCAGTCACGCATCGCTTCATTCAACGCATCTTTCAGTGTTTTTGAACCTGAGTGCACGGCAATCACTTTTGCACCAAGCAGTTTCATCCGGAATACATTGATCGCCTGGCGTTCAATATCGACTGCGCCCATATAAACAACGCATTCCATTCCTAGACGCGCGGCGACAGTGGCAGACGCGACGCCATGCTGACCTGCGCCGGTCTCTGCAATGATCCGGGTCTTGCCCATGCGTTTGGCAAGCATCGCTTGACCAATCGTATTATTGATCTTGTGCGCACCGGTATGATTCAAATCTTCGCGCTTCAAAAAAATTCGTGCCCCACCGACATGTTTTGAAAGCCGCTCGGCTTCATAAATCGGGCTTGGGCGTCCCACATAATGCTGGTAATCGTGCTTGAGTTCGGCC
>JBDTTC010000248.1:0-5443 GCA_039930825.1 Arenimonas sp. | reverse complement strand
ATCTGAAACAAAACGTGGCAAATGTTGATAAAGCCGTTATCAGCGTGCACTGCCATAACGATCTTGGTATGGCAGTGGCAAACAGTCTGGCAGCCGTTGCAGCTGGTGCCCGCCAAGTCGAATGCACACTGACCGGCATCGGCGAACGCGCCGGGAATGCAGCCTTGGAAGAAGTCGTGATGGCATTGAAAACCCGTCAGGAGTTATACGGTGCCGACACCACCATTCAGACTTCGCGTTTGTATCCAACCGCTCGCTTGATGAGCAATCTGCTGGGCTTCACCCTGGCGCGCAATAAAGCCGTCGTCGGTGAAAATGCGTTCGCGCATGAAGCCGGTATCCATCAACACGGCATGCTGAAACATCGCGGCACTTACGAAATCATGAAACCGGAAGATGTCGGTTTCGCCAAATCGCAATTGGTCCTGGGCAAGCATAGCGGGCGTCATGCGCTTCGCGAACGCTTATCCACATTAGGTCACGAAACAACAGATGACCAGCTGGATGAAATTTTCACCCGCTTCAAAACTCTGGCCGGTAAAAAACGCGAAGTATTCGATAACGATTTGGAAGCGCTGGCATTAGGGCGTGATCCGGAAGCATTAGGCCCTTGGCGTATCGCATTACTGAACTGCACCAGCCATTTGGGCGGCATGTCATCGGCATCGGTCAAATTGGAGCACGACGAAGGTGGCACTGCTAGCGAAGCCTCGATTGGAGATGGACCGGTTCACGCCGTGATGCACGCCATCGAACGCGCGACCGGTTGCACGCTGGATATCAGCGATTTCCAGGTTCGCTCATTGGGAGTTGGTAGTGATGCACAAGGTTTGGCATCGCTCGCCGTGAATCATCAGGGAAAAGAAATTCGTGGCAATGGTGTTTCCACCGACATCGTCGAAGCCGCTGCACAAGCCGCACTCGAAGTCGTCAATCGCATTGAACGCATGTCACCGACTTTCCAACAACTACCACGTCAGTCACAAGGAGCTGCACGATGAAACCGCCTTCACTTATTTGGCATAACGGCCGCATCAAAGCCTGGCATGAGGCCAGCGTTTCCGTTGGCGCACATGCCCTGCACTATGGCTCATCGGTATTTGAAGGCGAACGCGTTTATGCCACACCCGAAGGCCCGAAATATTTTCGTTTGAACGATCACACCGAAAGACTGTTCCACTCTGCCCGCGTTTACGATTTGAAAATCCCTTTCACTGCCGAAGAAATAAAACAAGGCAGCGAAGAATTGATTCGCGCTACCGGTTTAAGCAGCGCCTATGTACGTCCGATTGCATATCGCTCCGGCTTCACGTTCAGCCTGGCGCCCAATGATGACGTTGAAGTTGATGTTGCGATCATCGCCATTGAATGGGGCAGCATGCATGGCTCAGCCGCACTGGAACAAGGCGTCGATGTCTGCGTCAGTTCCTGGAATCGCGCTGCACCGAACACTTATCCGACTGGCGCGAAAGCCGGCGGCAATTATCTGTCGAGCCAATTAATCGCACAGGAAGCCGTGCGTGGTGGCTTCGTTGAAGGCATCGCACTCGCACCAGGTGGTTTGCTAAGTGAAGGCGCCGGTGAAAATATTTTCATCGTCAGCAAAGGAAAAATCTATACGCCTTCCGCTGGTGCCAGCATCTTATGTGGTATCACTCGCGATACCGTTTTCACATTGGCGAAAACACTCGGCTACGAAGAAATCGAACAAGCGCTGCCGCGTGAAATGCTCTACTTCGCCGACGAAGTCTTCATGACCGGCACCGCCGCAGAAATTACGCCGGTTCGCTCGGTCGATAGAAAAGCCGTTGGCACTGGTAAACCTGGCCCGGTAACGCAGGCATTGCAAAAAGCTTTCTTCGGATTATTCGATGGCAGCACTGCCGATCAATGGTCATGGTTGACGAAAGTAAATCAGGAAGTCACCCGCACTGCCGCTGAAATGGAGGCCGCGTAATGAGTACATCTGCACGCACCTTGCTCGACAAAATCTGGGATGCCCACCAAGTCAAAGCCGAAAGCGATTCGATGCCCGGCATTATGTATGTCGATTTGCATTTGATTCACGAAGTCACATCACCACAAGCATTTACCGAATTACGTCAACGCGGCTTGCCATTACGTAATCCGGAACGCGTGTTGGCGACCTTGGATCATTCAACACCGACAACACCTGCCGATGATCTGGGCCAACAGGTTTATTTCACTACCGAAGCTGCTGAACAAGTCTCGCAACTTGAGCGCAACTGCATGCAGTTCGGCGTGCAATTGCATGGCTGGAGCAGCGAACATCGCGGCATCGTACATGTAATGGGCCCCGAACTCGGTGCAACGCTGCCTGGCATGACGATTGTTTGCGGCGACAGTCACACTTCAACGCATGGCGCATTCGGTGCCTTGGCATTCGGCATCGGTACGACGGAAGTCGGTCATGTGATGGCAACCCAATGTCTCTGGCAGCGCAAACCGAAAAACTTCGCCGTGCATGTGAATGGAAAATTGCAGGCTGGTGTCAGCGCCAAAGATCTGGCTTTGCACATCATCGGTAAGCTCGGCGTCAATGGCGGAACTGGGCACGTATTCGAATATCGCGGTTCGACGATTACTGCGCTCAGCATGGAAGAGCGCATGACACTCTGCAATATGTCGATTGAAGCCGGCGCTCGTGCAGGCTTGATCGCACCGGATGAAAAAACTTTCGACTATTTGAAAGGTCGCCCGCAAGCACCAAAAAATGCTGCTTGGGATAAAGCTGTTTCCAATTGGAAATCCTTGCCATCCGATTCTGGTGCTACTTACGACCGCGAATTGCATGTTGATGCCGCTGATGTTCGCGCGACAGTCAGTTACGGCACCCATCCCGGCATGGTGGTCGCACTGAATGCCTCCGTTCCTGCGGCAAAAGATTTGCAGGAACGCCGTGCACTGGAATACATGCAAGTCGATGCCGGCAAACCGATGTTGGGCATGAAAGTGGATCTCGTTTTTCTGGGTAGCTGCACCAATTCGCGTTTAAGCGATTTACGCACCGCTGCCGATTTATTACGCGATAGAAAAATCGCCGGCAATGTTCGCATGTTGGTGGTCCCCGGCTCACATGCAGTAAAACGTGAAGCTGAACGAGAAGGCTTGGATCAAGTATTTGAAAACGCCGGTGCCGAATGGCGCGAACCTGGCTGTTCGATGTGCATCGCGATGAATGGCGATTTGGCACAACCCGGTCAATTGGTCGTGAGCACCAGCAATCGCAATTTCGAAGGCCGCCAGGGTCCCGGTGTTCGCACGGTATTGGCCAGTCCATTGGTTGCCGCCGCATGCGCACTCGCTGGCCGAATTGCCGACCCAAATGATTACATCACTGATAAAGCGGAGGAAGCCGCATGAAAGCCCTGAGTTTTATTCGCTCGCGCACCACGGTGCTGAAGCATGAAAACATCGACACCGATCGCATCATCCCTGCCCGTTTTCTCACAACAACAGAACGCAAGGGTTTGGGTCGTTATGCTTTTAATGATTGGCGATACAAGGCTGACGGCAGTTTGAATCCCGATTTCGAATTGAACAAAAGCAGTTCGCAAGGCTGCGAAATTCTGGTCGCCGGTCGCAATTTTGCCTGCGGCTCATCACGCGAACACGCGCCCTGGGCTTTATTGGACTATGGTTTTCGCGCCGTGCTGTCATCGGAAATCGCCGATATCTTTCGCGGCAATGCTTTGAAGAATGGTTTGCTCGCTGTCGTGATTCAAGAAAGCGAGCATCGTTATCTGCTAAATCATCCTGGCATCGAACTTTCAATCGATATCGCCGAACGCACGATTGAAATGCCCGATGGCGGACGCTTCCGTTTCGAACTCGATGCCTTCAGTCGCGAATGTTTGTTGCAAGGCGTCGATCAACTCGGTTTCCTGCAACAACATCTTCCCGACATCGAAGCCTTTGAAGCTTCCATGGCAAAGCGCGAGGCAATGGCATGAAGGCGACGATTGCCCTGTTACCCGGTGATGGCATTGGCCCGGAAGTGACCAATGCGGCCGTTGCTTTGCTGCAAGCGGTTGCGACTCAATATCAGCACGAATTTTCATTCGTTGAATATGCCATTGGCGGCTGTGCCATCGATCAAACCGGCCAGGCATTACCGGAAAAAACAAAAGCCGCTTGTCAAAGTGCCGATGCCGTTTTACTCGGTGCCGTCGGTGGTCCGCAATGGACGAATTCAAAAGTACGGCCGGAACAAGGTTTGCTGGAATTGCGCGCAACGATGCAAGTGTTTGCCAATCTGCGTCCGGTTCGCGTGCATGCAAGAACATCCAACCAATCGCCAATCAAAGCGGAATATCTGAAAGGTGTTGATCTGGTATTCGTTCGTGAACTGACTGGCGGTAGTTACTTTGGTGCCCGCACGCGTTCCGAAACCAGCGCCAGCGATGTTTGCCGTTACAGCACGGAAGAAATCGAACGTGTTGTGCGTCGCGCCTTTGAACTGGCTCGCAGTCGCCGCAAACATTTAACTTCCATAGATAAAGCAAACGTGTTGGAAACTTCCCGTCTATGGCGAGAAACCGCGATTCGCGTATCGGCTGACTATCCCGATGTGACTTTGGAACATCAATTGGTCGATTCGATGGCGATGTTATTGCTGACTCGTCCGGCTCATTACGATGTTTTGGTTACTGAAAATTTGTTCGGCGACATTCTGACTGATGAAGCTTCAGTACTTGCCGGTTCACTGGGCTTGTTGCCATCGGCATCACTTGGTCAGGGCACACGTGGTTTGTACGAACCTATTCATGGATCGGCGCCCGATATCGCCGGCAAAAACAAAGCCAATCCGATTGGTAGTGTTTTAAGCGCCGCTTTGCTGCTGCGGTATTCGCTGGGCTTGGACAACGAGGCGCGTGCCATTGAAAACGCCGTTGATGCCCTGCTCGACAGCGAAGAGCTCACGGCAGATCTCGGCGGCAGTGCAACAACACAAGGCATCACCGAAAAACTGCTCGGCTTATTCCAGCGACAACAAACCAAAAAAATAGCGGCCTAAGGAACTTATTGAACATGCGAAGCAATGCCATCAAATCCGGTCCAGAACGCGCCCCTGCACGCGCCATGTTGCGTGCCACCGGTCTGAACGATGCCGATATCGCAAAGCCAATGGTTGCTGTAGTGCATACCTGGTCGAATGTGTCGCCCTGCAATTTGAATTTGCGTGATCTTGCACAAGCCGCCTGCGATGGCGTGCGTGCTGCCGGTGGCACACCGATTGAATTCAACACGATTGCTGTGACAGACGGCATTGCCATGGGTACTTCCGGCATGCGCGCTTCATTGGTATCGCGTGAAGTGATTGCCGATTCCATCGAGTTGGCGGTTGATGGTCACTGTCTGGATGCCGTTCTGGTTTTATGTGGTTGCGATAAAACCATCCCCGCTGCCGCGATGGCATTGG
>JBDTTC010000247.1:0-4447 GCA_039930825.1 Arenimonas sp. | reverse complement strand
CGGAAAATCCGCTAGTGCCGGCGACAGCAACCAGTTCATCGGCATCCTTGTCGAAATTCTGGATGTTCAAATCGAGTGAATACAAACTATCGGTAATCACGCCGATACCGCCAACCAGAAAACCGTTTTTGTAAAGCGGCAATCCGCCTGCATCGGCAGAAAGCCCCAAAGGCGAGCGCTTGGGGCCGAAGCTGCCATCGACTTGTCGCGACATTAAATCCGAGCAGGAGAACTGCGAAAACTGCACGCCAAACAATGGTCCCGAAGGTGAGGAAATTTCACCGGGATTGAAGTTTTGCTGAATGATTTGACTGGCTGTGCGCGTGCTGAACGCATTACCCTCGCTGGATAAATATGCGCCGGTAATCGCTTTTGAAATCGCAGCAAAGCCATCGGGCAAAATGGAAATGCCTTCCAGGCCACCAGTGACGGTAAGCCCGCTGGCAATCGTGAATGTCGTGCTGGCGCCCGTCATCCGGAATACCGCCAATACGTTGCCGACTCGGTCCACTACCGCAATCGTGCCGCGTACTCCGCGAGCTTGCGCTTCGCCGACGGACTGACTGATTATTTTTTCAACATCGGTCGTCGTCAGGAATACCGACGCACTTGGAGGCGGTGTTGTGGAGACTGTACCCGGAGTTTTCGGAGGCCTCTGTAATGAGGTGGTACTGCAGCTTTTGGTTGAACCATCCGGATTTACGCTGGCGAGGCAGTTTCTGGATGACTGCGTATTATTGGTAGTAACAGATGGCTGTACGTAAGGGAGCGCTGGCCGCTGTTGCATTTCTGCAAACAACAATAGACCGGCTCCTGATGTCACTAAAAAAAGACGGCGCGCCATCAAGAGATTCATGGTGTTACCTCCGCGCTAATCTTGGTGTGCAAAACCTTAAGCTGTTCTGGTGAAAGGTTTTGATGGCTAGGCATATGAAAGCCGTGGCAGGATTCACAAGTGCTGGTGACTTTGTTACGAACAGGTGTTGCTCCGCTATGGCAACTGCGGCAGGTCGAGATAGGCGGAATGGCGATATCGTCACTTTGTCGCGATTTGATTACGTCATGGCAAGTAGCACATGAGGTATTCGAGTGTTGGTAGTGGGCGAAATTATTCTTTGGTAACCATTGTTGGGTGATATTGACCGGTGTAATCGACCATGGCTTTTCATGATTATTTTTATCTGGTGTGATCTGGTGGCAGGTCACGCAAACCCTGACCTCAAACAAGTCGGTTGCAATGATATTGGCTTTTTGATTTGCCCACTCCGATGCACGCGTCCGTTGGGCTTTTGCTTCGGTTTGATCTGGCCGCCGCAATAATCCGTCAATTGTCGCAACGTCGATCGGTGATTCGTTAATGCTTTGATTTCCGTAAAATTCGCGCAGTGTCGTCATCACGCTGCCAACGTCACCGTGCGGAACCTGGCGTGTAGTAACTGCGGGTTCAAATTCAAGTCGATGGCAACTGGCGCAATGCATCTGCATTGAAACCGGTTTGAAGCGGACGCCGGCTTCATCCAGACTGTGGCAGTTACTGCACTGCATGACCAAGCGGCCATCCGGACTATTGATGCCTTTGGCCGATAAGTGAACGTCATGCGGAAATTTTAGTCCGGAATTTTCAACCAGGGCAGCTTTGTCGTCTTGGCTAATCCGTTTGATCTGGCCGCCGCGTGCGCCGGTTCCGATCGATAGTTTGAATGCAGGATGGTCGTCGGAAAAATCGTGAATGTCGTCAAAAGGAATTTTGCCACTACCGGCCAATCGGTTTTTCAAATTGCCGTGGCAATCGACACATAGGGCGGGGTTGCTGTTAGTAGCGGCATGGCTGCTTTTGTGTTCGAGGTGGCAACTGGCGCAGCGGGTTTCGCCGAACAAGCTGGCTTGTATTGCCGGGTTGCCGACATGGCCGCCGATGTCTTTATGGCAAGCGGTGCAGGCATTGTCTTCGACTCTAACAAACGGTTTACGATGGCATTGCTGGCAATCGGTAGCGATCGGTTTATGTCCGGCGGAAATCGGGCCCGGATTCCATGATTCATCCAGTGCCACCGGCAAACTTGCGCTGGACGAATGTAGCTGTGAGTTGATCGCATTTAGAATCGGCAAGGCTAGAAAAAGTGTGCCGATCAGCAGCGCCAATGCAATGGCAATGAAGCGCTTTGACAGTCCGGTTTGTGCAAGATGGGTTCGTGAACGCTTCTTGAGCTCGGTTCGCTCGTCGGACAATGGCTGTACGAGTTCGTAGCTCAGAATGACGTCGTGTTCATTATCCTTGCCTTCGACAATAAACAAGTAGGGACCAATAATTACACGCGTACCCATATTGAGTGCTTCGCGTTTCCTGAACTCGCCATTGAAGTTCAGCAGTTCATCCGTGCTCTCTAAATAAAGCTTGCCATCATCGGCGTAGCTAATGACAGCCTGATTAAGTCGGATACGCGGGTCGGGTAAATGGATAATACAGTCGGCACCACGCCCGATTCGCAAGCTGTCTCCGGCGATCTCGCGCTCTTCATCGATTGCCTGGCCGCGGCTGTTACGCGTGATCTGTACTAGCTTGCAGTAGATCATGACTTATTGCTCACCAGTAAAAGAACACGGAAACGATATGCGCAAGCAATGCGGCAAGCAGGGCGATCGAAAGTGGCACATGGAAATATAGCCAGACTTCCAGCCTTGCACGAAACATAACGTCTTCGCGCGCACGATTGATCAAAGTCTGTTTGTTCAGCATTTGGAAATAGAGCTCGCGGTTAATTCTTGCCTGATCATCCTTAAGATGCGCGCCAGCATGTTGAATTTTCTGCAGCGCCAATGCTGTAGGGCAGTTTTTTTGACGACCACTCAGTTGTTGAAAGAATCCGCCGCCGATTCGAGTCTGCTGGCTTGCATTCAAGACCGTCTGATTTATTTCATCCGGCAACAGCAATGCAATCTGACGCATCTGCAGGTCAGCATCGCCAATTTTCAGAAACAGGTTTTCCAGAGTGTCTTCGCCCATTTTTTCCGTCATCAGGCGGGGAAAACGCAAGTAGGCATAAACACCATAAAAACCGCTGAAAATAACAAGCAGCATCAAGACATAGGCGATGCTATGGATATTCCAGCCAAGTTCGAAACCGGTATGCAGCGTTACGATGACGATCAGCAGTACGCCAAGATAAACATGCGCCGAAAGCCACGACTTCAAGCTGATTGCCGAAGAACGGTATTGCCGTTTGCGGATGCCGAACCAAAGCAGAAAAAAAATAATGAGTGCACCGGCACTGCCCAGCGTGTAGCCAAGCCAGGTGCCGCCATAGTGGCCGGTTGCCGGCTTGGAAAGGCCATAGGCAAGAATCGCCAAGACAGCGAAAAGAGCGCTAATCTTCAGAAAGCGATAACTTCCGTATTCGAGAAACGTGTTGCGTTGCATTCCCCAATGCCCCAGTGTCCTGATCGAACGTTTAGACTGTGACGAAGGTATCATTAATGCAGGCAATCGTGAAGAAAAAACGATGCCCTGATTTTTCGTAACTGTTAAACAAATGACACGTGCAGACTTTCCGTTTTACAGCCTGATTATTACCTTGTAACAAAACTCGGACGAATAATAGCCATGCAAGTCATACAGACCGAACGCCTGAGTTTGCGGTGGTTAAATGAAGGTGATGCCGAATTTATCCTGAATTTACTCAACCAGCCTTCGTGGCTGGAGTTTATCGGTGACCGTGGTGTGCGTAACTTGGACGATGCCCGCAGCTATATTAACGATGGCCCGCTGACGATGATCAGGCAGCATGGTTTTGGCTTGTATCTGGTAGAAAAAAAATCGGACAGGCAGGCAATCGGAATTTGCGGCTTGCTGAAACGGGAAGCTTTGGAGGATGTTGATATCGGCTTTGCCTTCCACCCTCATTTCTGGGGCCAGGCCTATGCAAGAGAAGCGGCTGCAGCCTGTTTAGAATATGCCCGTGTCGAGCTGGGGCTGGAGCGCATCGTTGCGATTACCATGCCCGAAAACCGGGCTTCGATAGCCTTGCTGAAAGCTATCGGCATGCAGTATCAAAAAGATACAAGTCTTGGTCGAAGCGAGGAAGTTTTGCAGTTGTTTTCAAAAGAATTTCGCTAGTTTTCCGAATCTTGTTTTACAGTACGGGAACGTGCGGAAAGAAAATTTTGCTAAAATACAGCATCAGAAAATTAAACGGGTAATCCATGCTGACTCGTGACATCGATGCATTTTTCAGTTTTGCAAAGACATGCGAGCCACAATCGCGGGCATGTGCAAAAGGGGTCTATCTGGTGACGCCAGAAGGCTTTTCGCTTGCTGCTGAATCGGCGCGGGATAATGTCTATATGGACATGAAGTCGCCAGTGCGTAGTGATTTGGCGGTGATCCAGCATCAAAACCTGGCGAATGCGATATCGAAACAAATACCCGCCATCTCGTTCCCCGGCCGTG
>JBDTTC010000246.1:0-10628 GCA_039930825.1 Arenimonas sp. | reverse complement strand
TTAATAATAGCGAAATCGCCTTTATTCATCAGGTTGTTTTCTGCCAATACCGTTTTTACGGACCATTCGGTTGGTGCACGCTTATCGGGCGAATATAAAGTCGTCACGGTGCGTTCAATATTCCGGTATCTGCAGCAAGTCAATGCCATCGAGCAACAATGGGAATGGCGAAATGGTCGTGAAGTCGCCACACTGGGACCGGCCTGAGGCAGAAGGATAAAATCATGACTCCGAAAAAATTTCTTTATCTGCTGATCGGGTTTTTAGCCTGCTTTGTCGCAATCGGCATTCCGTATTGGCAACTGCCTTACTCGGCAGTATCACTGCCCGACTCGCTCTACACAATCGGGCTATTGCTGACCTTTCTCGGCGCCATCGTTTTTTGCATTTATAACGTTGGCTTTCTCTGGTCTGCCGCGGTATTCGGCTGCTGCGCACCCGCTGTCGTCGCGACGCGGATCATCATCGATACGGCGCGGGACGGCAGCACACATAATCTGTTTCCGTTTGAAATAGCCATCGCCGTCATCATCGGTTTTTCCATAGCAGGTTTCGGCGCCATGCTTGGAACGCTGACAAGAAAAATAGTCAAGCGCATTTCGACAAACTAGATCGCGCAGGAGGAGACAATGTTCAAAGGGCTAGGAATACTAGTTGCTATATACACGATCTACGCCATCAGTCAGGGCGAAGTTTTTGCAAAATCCGGTGTGTGGGGAAATACGATTTCAAAAACGGAATCGCCCAAATATTTTTGGGCCGTGATTGCCGTTTATTCACTGCTTAGTATCGCCTTGATTACCGTTTTCTGAGATAGGCCAAATTTTATGGAATCAATGTCGTCATCACATGGCCGACATAGGCTTCGAATTCATCGTGATGCAAACGCGGCTGTGCCAACTGCAAGGACAATTGCAAAAATCCGACATAGGCTGCGTAAGTAAGCCGCGCACGATGCTGGGCTTCAATGCGCGGCAGTCCGGCTTGGCGAAAACTTGCTGTCAGATAATCCAGACGGCGTTGTGAAACACGCGCTAGCACGGGCTGCACTGCCGGATGGTCTAGCGCTTTCAGTAGTTCGCTATAAATGATATGCGTCTTGTATTCATGGGCGACCAGTAAAAACAGATCGCGTAAACGCGCCCGCGGATCGGAAACTGCCTCCAGCTTTCCGAACACCGCCTCCTGCTCCATCACTTCCCAGCGTTCCAGCGCCGCGACCAACAAAGCATCGCGTGAAGGAAAATGCCAATAGAAACTTCCCTTGGTCACACCAAGGCGTTTTGCCAGTGGCTCAACTGCGACAGTAGCCAGGCCACTTTCTGCAATTACATCCAAGGCGGCGAGCGCCCAGTCTTCGGCACTAAGGCGAGCAGGCTTGTCCATTTTTTCTATTTTTTCTTCTGAGTTGGCCATACGGTGCATAGTTTAACGGTACGGAGGCGTATAGCGAAATGCATAATTTGCAAACCATACGCTCAGGTATTGACAAGGTCAAATGCAATCAAACATACTAGCCCGTATGGAAGCATGCCCAAGCACCGAAATTGCCATCACTACCGCTCGCCATCAATGGATGACTAGCGATGGCGTGAGCTTGATCGGCGAAGAAACCAGCGCTGGAAAAAGTCCCGCCGTTTTATTCGCGCATGGCTTCGGACAAACCCGTCAAAGCTGGTCCGGTGCCCAATCCGCACTCGCGCGGGAAGGCATCGGTTCGATCGCCTGGGACATGCGTGGCCACGGCGAGTCCGGTCGCAATACCGAAGCTCTGCATTATCAAGCCGAACAATTTGCCGACGATGTCCATATACTGTCAAAACAATTCGAAACCAAACCGCTTCTGGTAGGTGCTTCGATGGGAGGCCTGACCGGCATGATGGTACAAGCCAGGCACGATTCTTTTTCGGCACTGGTTCTGGTGGACGTGACACCGCGCTGGGAAATCGCCGGCGTGGCTCGCATTATGGCTTTCATGAATGCATTTCCCTACGGTTTTGATTCCTACGAACACGCAGCCGACGTAATTGCCAATTACCTGCCACATCGGCGAGAGCGCAAAAGCAGCAAGCAACTGCAATTTTTATTGCGCGAACAAGACGGTCGCCTAATGTGGCACTGGGATCGTCGCATGCTGACCGAATTCGTCGAACACAGCGAACATTTGCAGGAAGAAATTCGCGAAGCAGCACGTCTGATAAAAGTGCCTACCCTGCTGATCAGCGGCGGCAAAAGCGATATCGTCTCGGAGCATACCGTGGCAGATTTTCTGCAGCTAGTTCCACATGCACTTCATCATCATTTGCCGGACGCCACACACATGGTCGCAGGTGATGATAATGATGCTTTCAACGACACATTACTCAATTTCAAGCGCACACTATCCCAACAGCCTTACGCGGTAACCGGAGTTTCACCATGAGCATCGTTCTTCCTATATTAGTTCTATTGTTGATCACCGGCATTGCGGCCTATCACCGCTTTTCGCTCGCGGTATTCACTGCCATTGCCGCCACCGCTTTAGTGGCTGTCGGCATTTTTGGTGGCAACTTTATTGCTACCGTCATTTGCGGTGTTGTACTGGCACTTTTCACATTGCCATTGTTGCTAACACCTTTCCGTCAGCAATTCATCACGAAGCCTTTGCTCGGTTTCTATACCAAAATTCTGCCGCCACTTTCCGATACCGAAAAAGTCGCGCTCGAAGCCGGTACAGTCGGTTTTGAAGGCGAGCTGTTTTCCGGCAATCCAAAATGGGACATTCTGCTCAAGCAACCGAAACCGGAATTGACTGCCGAAGAACAAGCCTTTGTCGATGGTCCCGTCGAACAAGTCTGCATGATGTGCAATGACTGGGAAACCACGCATGTTCGCAATGATTTATCGCCGGAAATCTGGGAATTCCTGAAGAAAAATAAATTCTTCGGCATGATTATTCCGAAAGAATTTGGCGGTCTGGGCTTTTCTGCTTTCGCCCATTCGCGTGTGATCATGAAACTTGCCTCGGTCTCGGCAACGCTAAGCTCCACCGTTGGCGTACCGAACTCGCTCGGGCCTGGTGAATTGCTGGTGCATTACGGCACCAAGGAACAGAAAGATTTTTACCTGCCACGCCTGGCCGATGGCCGCGAAATTCCCTGCTTCGGTTTGACCGGCCCCACGGCTGGTTCGGATGCAACCTCTATTCCCGATTACGGCATTGTTTGTGAAGGCGAATGGAATGGCGCGCGCGTACTCGGCGTGAAATTGAATTTCGAAAAACGTTACATCACGCTCGCTCCAGTCGCCTCCATTATTGGATTGGCCTTCCGCTTATATGACCCGAATGCTTTGCTGAGTGATGACAAAGATCGCGGCATTACGCTTGCCTTGATTCCACGCAACACTGCCGGCATGGATATCGGCCGTCGCCATTTCCCGCTGAACTGCTCGTTCCAGAATGGTCCGATTCACGGCAAAGACGTATTCCTCCCTTTGTCACAATTGATTGGCGGCGAAGATTACATCGGCCATGGCTGGCGCATGCTGGTTGAATGCTTGTCGGTAGGTCGTGCCATCACATTGCCATCAACATCCACCGGCGCATCTAAGCTCGGCGCAGTTGTTACCGGCGCCTACGCACGCATTCGCAAGCAATTTGGTTTATCGATTGGTCGTTTCGAAGGCGTTGAAGAAGCCCTCGCCCGTATCGCCGGTAATGCCTATGCCTGTAGTGCGTTGTCTCAAGCCACCGCTGCCGCCGTTGATCGTGGTGAAAAACCGGCAGTACCTTCTGCAATCGCGAAATATCACTGCACAGAAATGGCACGCCAGCTCGCCGGCGATGCGATGGATGTGAATGCCGGTAAAGGCGTGATTCTTGGTCCGAAAAATTACCTCGGCCGTGGCTGGCAAGCCGCTCCGATTTCGATCACGGTCGAAGGTGCGAATATCATGACGCGCAGCTTGATGATCTTTGGACAAGGCGCGATTCGCTGCCATCCATGGGTACTGAAAGAAATGCAGGCCGCGCAGAATCCTGACGAAAGCAAACGCGTCCCGGAATTCGATAAAAACCTGTTCGGTCATATCGGTTTTGCGATTTCCAATGCAGTGCGTAGCTGGTGGTTTGGTTTGACGGGCTCGAAAATCGGTTCGGCTCCCGGCGATGCTTACACCAAGCGTTATTACCGCAGGCTCAATCGTTATTCCGCCAACCTGGCTTTGCTTGCCGATACTTCGATGTTGCTGCTCGGCGGCAAACTCAAGTTCAAGGAAAAACTATCGGGTCGTTTAGGCGACGTGCTCAGTCATTTGTATATCGCCAGCGCCATGCTGAAACGTTACGAAGACGAAGGTCGCCCAGCGACCGAACAACCATTACTCGCTTATGCATTCCATGATTCGGCATTCAAGATTGAGCGCGCGCTTTCGGGTGCTCTGCGTAACTTCCCGATTCGCCCAGCCGCATGGTTGATGTGGATGCTAGTGTTCCCGTGGGGCCGTCGCGCGCAGGAGCCCTCCGATCGCCTTGGTCGTCGTGCTGCGGCTTTGCTGATGTCGCCATGCGATGCCCGTGATCGCCTCGCCGATGGCATTTTCCTGACGCCTTGCGAAAACAATCCGGCTGGCCGCATCAATGCTGCCTTGGCAAAAGTGATTCTTGCCGAACCAGTCGAACGCAAATTCCTGAAAGCCCTGAAGAACAGCGAGATCGAAGCGCTCGAATTCAAGGATCAGTTGGAGGAAGGCGTTCGCGAGGGTTGGATTACCGCAGACGAAAAACTGCAACTCGAGGAACTACGCGAACTCACTTGGGACGCAATTTCGGTTGATGATTTCGATCCTTCCGAACTAGTGTCAGCCGGCCTGCGAGATCTTGATAAGCAGCAGGAAAATTATCGCGCGGCTTGATGATATATCTGATATCAAACGTAGGGGCGCAGCAAGCATGCGCCCCTACGTAAAAAATTTCACGGAATTGCGTAATGAACGACAAACCCTACACCACCTCATTACTTCGCTTGTATGGAAAGTTCACGAAATATCCGTTGGGTCATTGGATGTTTACGAAAGCGGTCTGTTTCAAGGCTCCGTATTTCGGAAGTATCTCGCCGAAATTCACCCTGCTTGAAAATGGTCGTTGCGAAGCCATCATCAAAGACCGTCGTGCCGTGCATAACCATATCGGCACCGTGCATGCGATTGCCCTGTGCAACCTCGCAGAACTATGTGCCGGCGTAATGACCGATGCGAGTTTGCCGAGAGGCATGCGATGGATTCCGAAGGGAATGACAGTGTCGTATTTGAAAAAGGCAAGTGGCACGCTGCGCGGTATTGCGACGCCTATGATCCCTTTGGAAACTCGCGATACCGCTTATGATTTACCCGTGAATGTCGATGTACTAGATGAATCCGGCGACAAGGTATTCCATGCTGAAATTAGAATGTGGTTGAGTCCCAAACCTTCGAAATAATTATATTCCCGCCAAACTATTGACGGGTTCCCCGGAAAATTCGATTATTACTCCAGCCCCGTTTACGGGGCTTTATTTTTATATTCAGGAGTGTGTAAATTGGAAATTATCACCAACTCGTTCTTTATAGGTGGCCTTGCCGGTGGACTTGCAGTGGTCATTTATGGCATTTTGCAGCCTCGCAAGACTTGCCCGAAATGCAATCAACTCTTGCCGATGATGCGCAAACCAAAAACCGCACGTGAAGCAGTATTAGGTGGTTGGCATTGCCCAAAATGCAATGCGAAAATTGATCGCAAAGGCGCTCTAATATCCAGCTAAGCAAACGAGGTTTATTGCCAATTACTGGCGGATAGTACCTGCAAGAATATTCTCGCAGACCGTAACAACATGGCCAATGGCGTCAGACTTGATGTTGCTGAAATATTTTTCACGGTAACTCCGTAAATTCTCACGGCATGTCTCGCTTTCCAGCAAGTACTGCACTGCCCCTTCATATGCGGATGAAAACTCTCCGGTCTGGACACTGAGGCCGCAACCAAGGGCTTCAACTCGCATCCCGCTAATACGTTGTTCGGCGAAAATCGGCAGACTCAGGGAAGGCACGCCCGCCATTAAGCAGGAGCTCAATGTGCCACTGCCTGCATGGCAGATAAGCAGATCAGCCTTTTCCAAAACAGCCCCCATTTGTACTGACTGGGTCGAAAATGCCAGATGACTGGAACTATATTGTGTAATCAGTTCGGGATCGATGTTCGATACATAGGCAAGCACGTTATGCGGCCCTTGCGACAAGATTTTCAAGAGCTCATTGATGTTCGTATATTCATTCTTGAGGTAGGCAAAAATCTTTTTTTCATTCGCGTTCGTGTCGTTCCAGACCGGCTGGCTGCCAAATCCTCCCTCCGCCATTTCACCGAGATAGTGATGGCGATTACCTGTTCGGTTCTGGTAGTGATCCAATTCCTGACGACTGGATATCAAGCATGCTTCCACTTCAAATAATTCATGCATATGTGCCATCGGTTTGGCACCGATTGTCTTCAATACGGCATTCGACGTATATAGCGCACGATCTTCAGACTGCCTATCAAGCGCGGGATTCGGCTCTTCCCATAAACGGAAACTTGGTAATGGCGCCAATGCTGGAGGATGAAAAAAGCCGTTGCCTAGAGTCATTCGTTTGATGGAAGTATTACGTACACTAAGCAAACTGATGGGTGCATGATCGCAAATCAGCAGATCCGGCTGTACTGCGGCAAATAAGGCATGCCAGCCACGAACCAGACCCAGCAAGCCTGACGGATCAAGAAAGCCACAATGGAAAAGCAAATCACAATAAGTACGACCTACATTGGACTCTCGTACCGCTGGCAGCCAGATGGGTGACTGAAACCAGATGAAAGGGTCCCCCGGTCGTGCGACCTGCTGGATTTTATGAAGTTCACGAGCTGCAATAAAAACCTGATGACCCCGCTGCGCCAATGCACGAGCTACGGGCAAAAATCTGTGCAAATGGCCGAGTCCGCCACCGAGTTCCCAAGCAAATAAAATACGCGCCATCGGAATGCTAGCTCAAGAATCGAGATTAGTTAACATAGTCTGTCGCTATCTTTTCGTCCAGTGGCCGCAGGAGAAAACCGCCGTTTGAAATTCCGACAAGTAAATTGAAACTCGATTACCACAATGCAAACTATACGCTTCACCATGAATGGTGAAGCGTATAGTTATTGCATCATGCATCACCGTAACCATATCCACCGTAACCCGGATCAATTACCGTATTATTTTTGTAGCAACTAACGCTGGTATAGCCCGCATGGGTTTCAAATGAATTGTCGCCCAGGAAATAATCCACACCGACATTACCGTGATGGCTTTGCACGCCACCGGTGAAGAGCATCGAGTTTTGGGTAAAATCATATCCGGCACCCACCTCGCCTTGCGTACAACCACTACCTTTAAATGCCTTCAACAGCAAAGACATGTCGCCGCCAGTATCAACACGAAAGCTGAGATCTCCACCATCGGCATCACTGTCCGAATCAACATTCGCGTGCCTGTAGCCAAGCGTAAACGTGGGCTTGATGCCCTTGCCGAACTTGATGTGTATGCCGGCATAAAACTCGCCATCCGATTTCGCTTGGGCCGTGCTAACCATCAATGCCGAAGTGATGGCGATTGCGATAAGACTGCATTTTAATTTTGACTTGGTTTTCATACTTATTCCCCTTGATGGATTTCAAGAAATTACGGGTTTTGGAACTGCCCAAAGCACTGCTAATTAAAAAACACCTGATGAAACAAGAGCATTAGCGAATGGGTAACAGCCAATTTGACGCGGATTTGCAATGCTGTCGGATAGATAAACGTAATTCCCTACTTAAACAGGACTAGGACTGCGGCCACCTAAAAAAACAGAAATCGCATTAAGATCATGGGCTTACGAATTCATACCTTGCTGCTCGCGGGATTTATCAGCCACGCCAAGCATTAAATGACTTGCCCAGCGTGCGTATATAGATTCATTTGCTCGCCTCGAGCAAAGCAAATCAGTGTGATGCCACAAGCATCGGCCAGTTGAACTGCCGAGGATGTCGGAGCCGAAATAGCAACCATAACTCCTATGTCTGCCATTGCGGCCTTGTGCACCAACTCATAGGAAGCACGTGAACTCAAGACGAGAAAACCATCGTCCGAATTTTGTCTAGCGAGCGCACCGATAAGTTTATCAAGCGCGTTATGCCTACCAACATCCTCGCGGACAAGCAGGCCGTCAGCATGTACGAAACCCGCCGCATGTACGCCGCCACTTTCATTATTCAAAGGTTGTTGCTTGGCGAGAGCGCGAATGCCCTGCGTGATCCGGTCAATACCAATCGACTGTCGTCGCGTGATTTTTGGTGCAGGTCTCATGACCGCCTGCAAAGATTCAACTCCACATAGACCACAGCCACTTGCTCCAGCAAGATGCCGGCGACGTTCGCCAAGCAAATCGGATCGAGCTTGTGGAATCGCCATCTCGAGACTAAACCCCAAATCGGTCTTGATGATTTCAATAAATGAAAACTGTGCAGCGTTTTCAACAATGCCTTCGCTGAGCGAAAAACCTAATGCAAAATCTTCGAGATCAATTGGCGTTGCCATCATCACGGCATGTGAAACGCCGTTGTATAGCATTGCGATGGGCGCTTCTTCGATAATTTTGTCTTCGAATTCAGCTCTTTGACTACGATCAACGCGAATCGCTATTCGCGTAAGCAGTGCCTGCTGCAGGGTCTCAGATGCATTCACGAGGCAAGCATTTCCGCTTTACTCAAAGACAAACGGACCGGGATGCATTTCGACGCAGGCGTACCAGCACGTTCGGCAATATTATCGAGCGGCACAAGCGGATTGGTTTCCGGGAAATAACTGGCTAAACACCCTTTTGGAATATTGTATTCGACCAGAATAAAGCCTTGCACGCTTCGTTCACCGTCGTGCCAGACCGATGTGATATCCACCAGCATGCCGGCTTTCCAACCGAGTTCTTGCAAATCTGTCGTGCAGATAAAACATACGCGACGGTAACCATGTACACCGCGATAACGGTCATCCAGACCATAGATAGTCGTGTTGTATTGGTCATGCGAACGCACGGTCATTAGATTGAATAAATCGTGCTGTGACTTAGCTACGGCGGTATCCAGCACATGCGGATAAAAATTGGCACGGCCAGAATCCGTCGGAAATTCACGTTGGCGTGCGGGATGGTAAAGATGGAAACCACCTGGCACGCGGACGCGTGTATTGAAATTCTCGAAACCCGGAATTACCGCTGCGATTCGTTCGCGAATATGGTCGTAGCGTTCGATCAACTCCAGCCATGGCGTTTTAGTGTTTGACAAAGTTGCGACAGCCAGTCGCGCAACGATGGCGGGTTCCGACAACAAATCGGGTGCTGCCGGTCGTTTCATTCCGGAAGAAAGATGCACCATGCTCATGGAATCTTCCACACTGACCGCCTGGTTTCCGCCCGACTGCACATCCAGCTCACTTCGGCCCAGGCAAGGCAGTATCAATGCCTGCTTACCGTGTACCAGATGCGACCGGTTTAACTTTGTCGAAACATGTACCGTTAAATCACATTGACGCAGTGCTTCTGCCGTGCGATGTGTGTCCGGTGTTGCAGCGGCAAAATTTCCGCCCATCGCAAAAAAAACTTTTGCCTTGCCGGCCAGCATGGCTTCGATGCTCGCGACTACGTCGAAACCATGTCTGCGCGGCGGTTCAAAATTGAATTCCGTACCAAGCCTATCCAGAAATTCCGCACTCGGCTTTTCGTAGATGCCCATCGTACGATCACCCTGCACATTGGAATGACCACGTACCGGACAAGGACCCGCACCAGGCTTGCCGATATTGCCTTTCAACAACAGGCAGTTCATCAGCATTTGTATCGTCGCGACACTGCGTTGATGCTGGGTGATACCCATGCCCCAGCAGAAAATAGTGGCCTGGCTAGCGTTATAGATTCCCGCCGCTTCTTCGATTTGGGCTTTCGTCAATCCGGATTGTTCAACAATAAACTCCCAGCTCTCAGTCTGGATGTCGGCCAGCAAAGATTCGAAGCCATGTGTGTAGCGTGCAATGAAATCTTTGTCGAGATCGCCTGTTTCGATGATAGCTTTAACGATGCCCTTGACCGCAGCCAGGTCACCGCCGATTTTCAGTTGGTAATAATCGGATGCAATCGCTGTACTTGAACCGGTCAACATGTCTTTCGGGCTTTGCGGATTCGCAAAACGTTCAAGACCGCGTTCACGCAAAGGGTTGAAAACCACGATTCGACAGCCGCGTTTTGCGGCGCTACGTAATTCACCCAGCATGCGTGGATGGTTCGTACCGGGATTCTGGCCGAAAATAAAAATCGCCTCGGCCAGTTCGAAATCTTCCAACAATACCGAGCCCTTGCCACTGCCGATTTGTTCGGTCATTGCCACGCCAGAAGCTTCGTGACACATATTCGAACAATCCGGCAAATTATTGGTGCCGAATTCGCGTACGAATAATTGATATAGAAATGCCGCTTCGTTTGAAGTGCGACCCGAGGTATAGAACAGGGCCTGATCGGGATTTTCTAGCGCATGAAGTTGCTCGGCGATTAACTTGAATGCTTCATCCCAGGAC
>JBDTTC010000245.1:0-8863 GCA_039930825.1 Arenimonas sp. | reverse complement strand
CCAGGGTGACTACAAAAAACTTTTCGATGCACCAGCAGCCTACGAAAAAGTAAGCACCGCCGATTTGAAACGTATCGCAGGAAAACTGTTCCGCCGCGATAACCGCACCGTTGGCACGCTAGTGCCGGCGAAAAAGTAAGGAATACGACATGAACTTTTCACTACGACAAATTTTTCTGGTGACCGCGCTTTTTTCGGCATCTTCCGCCTTTGCGGCCAGCTCGGCCCTACCCGCTTATGAACGTGTTGTTTTGAGTAATGGCGCTGAAATATTGCTGATGGAAAAACACGATGTGCCATTAATCGCCATCAGTGCGAGCGTGCGCGGCGGCAGCCTGGCCGATGCGGCAGGACAGGAAGGTACTGCCTCCTTATTGAGCGAGTTGCTGCAGAAAGGCGCTGGCAAACGCAATGCCAAAACTTTTGCCGAAACCGTTGACGGCGCAGGCGGTAATTTCAATACCGGCAGCAGCTTCTCCGCACTGCAAGTGCGTGCGGAATTTCTATCCCGCGATGCCGACCTGATGCTGGAACTGACGTCCGATGCTTTGGAACGTCCGACCCTGGATGCTGCCGAGTTCGAAAAAGCACGCACGCTTGCCGTTCAATCACAGGCAGCAGCAAAAGACGGAGATCCTCGCGGTCTAATCGGCAATTATGGCTATGCCTATCTTTACAAGGGACACCCATATGGTCGTCCAAGTGACGGCGATGAAAGCAGTCTGAAAAAACTTACACTCGCCAATCTGAAAAACTATTATCGTGACCAAGTCGGCGGCGATCGTCTGATAATTGCCGTTGTTGGTGATTTCAAAGTAGATGAGATGAAAGCCAAGATTGAAAAATCTTTCGGTAGCTGGCGCAAAGCGGCTGGCAGCTTACCTGCTGTCACGGCTAAACCAAAAGAAACCGGTCGCCGTGTTTTGCTGGTCGATAAACCCGGTGCTACGCAAACCTATTTCTGGCTAGCCAATGTCGGCGTCAATCGTGCCGATTCCGAGCGTCCTTCGCAAACGCTGGTGAATACCGTTTTCGGCGGGCGCTTTACCTCCATGTTGAATACCGAGCTGCGTATCAAATCGGGTTTGAGCTACGGCGCAAACTCACGACTTGATCGTCAGGAACAAGCAGGCCCGGTCGCCATTAGTTCATACACTAGAACAGACGCCACCGTGCAGGCTTTGGATGTTGCGATAGCCACTCTTGATCGTCTGCATAAAGACGGCATAAGTGCCGAAATGTCCGAGTCGGCAAAAAACTATGTGCTCGGCCAATTCCCGCCTACTCTCGAAACCGGCCCGCAAATGGCGGCCAAATTGAACGAGCTCGCGCTTTATCATTTGAATCGCGATGAAGTGGACAACTATGCCGCGAATATTCGTAGCGCAACGTCAGAGCAATTGGCAAAAGCGGTTGATGTCTATCCGAACAATGCCGATTTGGTGATCGTTTTAATTGGCGATGCTGCAAAAATTCGCGAAGCCGTCAAAAAATTCGGCCCCATCACTGAAATGAAAATTAGCGAGCCACATTTCTCACCGTAAACACGAGGTAGGACCGACGGAAGTCGGGACCCGGATCGCTTCAATGCGATCCGGAAACTGCACACTCAACGCAAAGTCCTAAACAACCAATCCCCAATCGGATAAGTAATATTGAAATTACAGGCCGTCATGATGCTCTGGTCATGATGTGCCTGATGCAGGCGCCGCATTCGCGAAACAATCGGCAATCGACTTACCCAATGCCCGTTTGGCAAGTGATAGGCAAGATGCAGGTATTCGTAATTCAGAAAATAAAATAAACCCGTTATCACAAACAGTAGAGCAGCGTTGGCGCTGGCTAAATAACCGATAAGCAGTGCAATTGGCGTTCCGAACCCGAGCAGAAAGAATGCAATCACAAAAGGTGGAAACAACACTACCTTGAAATCGCGAATGCTATCGACCGGCATAGTCGTATGAGTAAAAAAACGGTGGTGTTGCTTTACATGTCGCTTGAACATCAAACCAAACCCCGGTCGCGGATGATGCATCACAAATCGATGTCCAAGATATTCCGAAATATTCGAATAAAGGAAAGTCAGCGGAATTGCCCACAGCTCCCTGACTCGCACATCGTGCAAGTACCAAATGCACAAAGCCACGCCAGTAAGAATGATGGTGTTCGTGGTCACGAAATGTAACCAGCCGTGATAGCCGGATTTTATTTCGCTCACTCTGTATTCGTCACGAAACTTTACGACACGGGCATCGGAATCCTGTTCATAAATATCGTTGACAATGGCCATGCTTTGCCTTGATTAATCAATGCTGCGGGAAGCTGCACTCTATATTTTCAAATGGTATCGCACCTAAATTTGCCGTGACTGGCTGTCTTGCCGATTGCTTCCAATGCATATCAGTCTGGACGCCTAGGGTTACGCTTCCCGTAATGCGTACTCCACCCGTTATTTTTTCAACCTTGTTCAACTCAGCCGAAGAACTTTGTATTATCTTATATACATAGTCCTCGTTGACATACTCTACGGCCACCACTTTTACTGGGCCAGGCCTGTCTTCAGTACGTTGAATATCCACCTTGAGGCTGCCGCCTGGTGCAGGCAACTTATGTATTTTATAGACCGCCGGCTTATCAATATTGCCATAGTCAATGACGCAATCCTGGCTAACTGGCAAAACTTCTGCCTGTGTCATCGGCTGATCGGACACCGCCTGACCTTCGCGTGAGTTGCTTGCCTTATTGCTATCAGCTTCCGGCACACATGCTGCAAGGATTAGGGTCATTGCAACCATGCCAAGTTTATTGATTACGAACATAAGTGATTTATCCAATTGTTCAAAGAAACTATGCCGCAAAAATAAGGCGCTGCATCACCATACCCGATTTAGTTAGTGCTGATGGCAAAATTTAAAGTGTGAAGACCCGTAAAACCCGAAAGCTGGCAAGCAATTGACAGATTGCATCAAAACCTCTCAATGCAATAACACTCGGCCATGCAACAATAACTACGAAATTGCATTAATATCCGCCCACATCTGGGAGATTCCTACAATGTTCAAATGGCTAAAACGCGTTTTGGTATTGATTGTGGTGCTGCTGTTATTGCTGGCCGCCATCGCTTGGTACCTGATGCAAGGCAGCCTGGCAAAACTCGATGGCGAAATCTCCATTCCGCATCTCTCGGCACCGGTCGAGATTGAACGGGATGCCCTAGGTACCGCAACCATTCATGCAAGCAATGAAATCGATATGGCGCGTACCTTGGGCTATATCCACGCGCAAGAGCGTTTCTTCGAAATGGATTTGCTCCGTCGCTCCGCAGCGGGCGAGCTTTCCGAACTGTTCGGATCGGTCGCAATCGAAAAAGATAAATCCGCCCGCGTTCATCGTTTACGTGCCCGGGTTGAAGCCAATATGACAGCCTTTGCCGGCGATAAACTCGAGGTAATCAATGCCTACACTGACGGCGTGAACCAAGGCTTGGCTGATCTTGCAGTTCGCCCATGGCCTTATCTGCTTTTACAAACGCAGCCAAAGAAATGGCAGGCCGTCGATTCTGCGATGGTTGGCTACGCGATGTTTTTCGATTTGCAGGATGAGAGTAATTCGCGCGAACTCGCGCTATGGAAAATAAAACAATCGGTTCCCGATGCGCTTTATCAATTGCTTGCCGCCGATGGTACCGAGTGGGATGCACCGCTAATGGGCGAGCCGCGTGGCAATGTGGCACTGCCAAGTGCCGATGTATTGAACTTGAGAAACCTGCCTGTTCCTGCTGCTGGTATGAGTTATGGCGATACCGAACCGGCAGCGCCTGGGAGCAATAATTTCGCCGTTGCCGGGCCACTTACGAAAGATGGCCGTTCCATTGTTGCTGACGATATGCACCTCGGTTTACGTGCTCCGAACATCTGGTTTCGCGCACGCCTTTTGTATAAAGATGCCAACGCTCCCGATGGCAAAGTGGATGTGAGTGGCTTTACTTTACCGGGTATTCCCGCCGTTATTGTGGGCAGCAATACTCATGTCGCCTGGGGCTTCACCAACTCGTATGGTGATTGGCTGGATTGGTATGTCGTGCATTCCAACGACACGATTAAAACCTACAAGGAAAAAATCTTAGTCAAAGGCTCAGCGCCAGTTGAATTTGAAATTCGCGAAAGCAATGGACGGCCGATCATGGCCAAAGACATCAATGGCGGCGAACTTGCATTGTCGTGGGTAGCCCATGCCCCAGGCTCACTCAGTACGAAGATTTTTTCCCTGGCGAATGTGAAGGACAACGAACAAGCCTTAGCCTTGTTCCAGCAATCGGGCATGCCGCATCAAAACGCCGTATTCGGTGACAGCAGCGGAAAAATTGCCTGGAAACTGACCGGCCTGCAAAAATATTGGGCGCCCGGTTGCCAGCGCACTGTGCCGCTCGATGACAATAACCCGCACGATGATAAAAGCCCGAATGATATTGCCTGCTTTACGGCACCGTTGACACCGGATTATTTGCATCCGCAAATCGTATCGTCCGATTCCAATCGCTTATGGAGTGCCAATGCCCGCGTCACCGACGGTGAAATGCTCAGGCAAATTGGTGATGCAGGCTACGCCAATGGTGCACGCGCCAAACAAATCCGTGACGATTTATTTGCCAAGCAGCAATTCAGCGAAAAAGACTTGCTGGCGGTACAACTTGATGATCGAACATTATTTTTAGAGCCCTGGTGGCAGCAGCTTCGCAAGCTAAGCGAAAATAAAAACGATGAGATGTTTATGGATATTCGTGCTGCCACAGAAAAATGGGATGCCCGTGCTTCCATTGATGCCCGCAGTTACCGATTTGTAAGAGCATGGCGTTTGGCCGTGATTGCCCGCATCAAGAATGGCTTGACTGCACCGGCGCAGGCAAAACTCGGCAAGGATTTCGTTATGCCGGACTTGCCGCAAATCGAAGGTGTTAGCTGGCAATTGATTACCCAGCAACCCGAACATTTATTGCCGCGGAAATATGCAAACTGGGATGCCCTGCTAAGCGATGCGGCGAAAGAAGTGTATGGTCGGCTGAAAGAAATCGGTCCCTTGAAAGATCGCACCTGGGGCGAGAGAAATACCACCGCCATTTGCCACCCAATTTCACGTGCACTACCTGGCTTCATCAAGCAATGGCTTTGCATGCCACCGCAACAACTTGATGGCGACATGAATATGCCACGTGTAGTGGCACCGGATTTTGGTGCAAGCGAACGCATGGTGGTATCACCAGGCCATGAAACCGATGGCATTATCCATATGCCGGGCGGCCAAAGCGGGCATCCATTATCGCCGTTCTGGGGCGCTGGCCATGAGGCTTGGGTGAACGGAGATGCCACGCCATTCTTGCCGGGCGTGACGGTATATAAAATTCAAGCCAAGCCTTGAAAATATTTTCTGCAGGGGTGCAGGTTTGCTGTGTCCCTGGATAATGATTATCTATTTCCTGCGACATTCATTTACCTGATCTGCCTTGAAGTGCTGATCGAGAAATGTATCAATTTTTTCGAAATGTTTTAAGGGTTCGTTGTGACTACCTTCAATCGCGAGGTGTTCGTAATAATAAGGAAAGTTTTTCACTTTCAAACGTTCAATGACCTTATCCGACATTTCGGCAGAGGGCCAGAATTCGTCACGGGTGCCGGAAATTAAAAACACCGGGCCGTTGATTTCTTCGACTTTAATGACGGCCTTTTCAACTGCCGATTTATCTTCGAGCATTATATCGAATGCTTTCCTTAGATCGCCGCTCAGCAAGGCGGGCGTTGCACTCCAGGGCACAGGCACGAAAGGTAACTGCTTATTCTGATAAGTAAACGATGAAGTTGTCATTGCATCGGTCAAGCCTGTAAATACGGCATGCGACGGCACGATACCCACCACTGCCTTGATGTCTTTGTAATGACTGCCCAGAGTCAACACCAGTTCTCCGCCTTTCGAACCACCCATCACGGCGATGCATCGACCATCGACTTTCGGATTTTGAGCGGCCTTTGCAATCGCATCATGGATGCCTTCCAGCGCAATACGATCAAGTTTTTCCGGCGTACCTTCCATACCGAAATAACCAATTGCCAGAAAGGAATAACCCTTTGCAAGGTATTTATCGCGTTGCGGTTTCCAATGATCGCTCGCCCAGGCATTGCCTCCTTCGGAACCACCGAAGCCAACGATTAAAGGTTGCTTTTCACCTTTTCCGAGGAAAAGTTCGACATTCACTTTTCCGTGATTTACCGGCAAGGTTTCGGTATCAAAACTTTTAACAAGGTAATAGCTGTAGGAAAACAGTGCAATTACGATTACCGATACTGAAATGACTGCCCATTTAAAAACTTTAATCAATAGCTTCATTTTCTGTATGACCTTCCGATATTTTTATCGTGCTTATTTCAACGTCGAAAGAAAATCTCATCGACTTTCCTGCCGAATACTTCCGCAATTTTCATTGCAAGTTCCAGTGATGGCGCATAACGCTCTGCTTCCAATGCAATAATAGTTTGCCGGGTTATGCCGAGCGACTTCGCCAGCACCTCCTGCGTCATCTCTCCATGATCGAAGCGCAGGCGGCGTATGTTGTTGCCGATTTTCGTCATGGGTCTGCTCGCAAATTTCTCATATCAAGCCAATAACTCACGAGCTGTGCAACATATTGCACGAGGCAAGACAGCATGATCAGGGTGAGCAGCACGTTGGCAATCAACCAATGGGTAAAGCGTTGCATCAGCTCGTGGGGTGCAAAACCCAATGAAAACAGGAATACAACAAGTAGCGTTATCAGGGCGCAGTAACCCGCTTTTGCACCGAAGTTCGAAATAGCGATATCGCGTTCATCGCGCTGAAGATTCGGATCACGCAAAATGGAATAAGCAATCACCATGCCGCCCAAAATCAGCCAAGAATCATAGCCGCCGGTATCACCCGTTCTCATATGCACTTCCGAGCCTGGTTGGAATAAAACGGCAATCACGAAACCGGTAATCAGGGCTGTGCCCACCATCCATAGCCAGACGCCACGCTCCGCGGCATTGGGTTCATCACCGGCAATACGCGTTCGACGATTCCAATATTGCTTTACCCATGAAGCTGTTGCGACCATCAAAATCGCAGCAATAATGCCTGGTCGTATCGGCAGATGATAAGAATTGAGGCTGAGTAAGGCGCCGAGGCTTAATGCAGCAAGGCAGATACCAAGAATTTTTAGCATAGAAATGTCTCATGTGACGGACAAAATGTATGCTATACATTACATTTAGTAATGTAAATATTACTAAAGACCTATACGTATCCGCTGGAAATTAGCATCGGCGCTGCATGTAGCGCCGATGATTGTCGGAGGCCTTAGAACGCAGGTGCTTACTTCAGTAACAAACGCTCGGCAAACTCGCAATACAAATCCGGCAACTGTTCAAGCTCGGAAATAGCAACACGCTCATTCACTTTATGAATGCTGGCGTTAATCGGTCCCATTTCAACCACCTCTGCTCCCATCGGTGCAATAAAGCGTGCATCGGATGTTCCGCCACCGGTGTTTTCCAAGGGCGTAATTCCAAGACGGGCGATAATCGTTTCTAGCACCGCTTTGCGAAGCTTGCCATCACGCGTCAAAAACGGTTCCCCACCGCGATGCCAGGCAATTTCGTAATCCAGACAATGCAAATCGCAAACCGTATGCACCGCCTGAATCAGATCATCGGTTTTCCAGCCGGGGTTGTAGCGGAAATTAAATAATACCGTGCACTCACCGGGAATCACATTGTTCGCGCCAGTACCTGCATTGATATTGGAAATCTGGAAACTCGAAGCCGGGAATTCCGGATAACCATCGTCCCATTTACGCGCCGCTAATTCAGCCAACGGCGCCATGGCATCGTGGATCGGATTGCGTGCTCGTTCCGGATAGGCAACATGGCCCTGAATACCTTTGACTTTTAGAGTACCCGACAAAGTGCCACGGCGACCCACCCGCAATAGATCGCCAAATTTATCGATCGAAGAAGGCTCGCCGGTAATACAGTAATCAATTGGCTGATTGACGGTTTTGAAATAATCGACCACGTTGCGAACACCATGGATGGCATCGCCCTCTTCGTCCGAAGTAATCAGCATGCCGATGGTGCCGGGATGATTCGGATGTTTCTCGACGAATTTTTCCAGTGCCAGCACGAAAGCAGCCACGCTGCCTTTCATGTCGGCTGCACCCCGGCCATACAAGAAACCATCGCGGATTTCCGGTTTGAAGGGGTCGCTCAGCCATTGATCACGTGGCCCGGGCGGCACCACATCCGTATGTCCAAGAAAAATCATCACTGGCCGTGCGCGACCGTGCGTCACGAACAGATTTTTGACATCGACGAAATCCAGTTGTTCACAGTTGAAACCTTTCGCCTGTAAACGTTCGCTCAACATGGCCTGGCAACCCGCATCTTCAGGCGTAACCGATTCACGAGCAATCAGATTGGAAGTCAGTTCTACAATTTCGCTCATGGTGGTCTTTTATTTTTTAATGGAAAAACGGAGTTTATACGCGTTGTCCGTGAAGCCAACGGAAACGACTTGATCATCCGTCACCAGAACAGGACGTTTGATCAGGGCTGGATACTCTTTCAACAATAACTGCCATTCGGGGTCGCTGCCTGGCTTTTTGCGAGCTTCTGGCAATTGTCGCCAAGTCGTGCTGACCTTGTTGAGAAGTGCGTCCCAACTTCCGAGTTGGCCAGACCATTTTTTAAGTGTCGCCGGTTCAATTCGGTGCTCGCGATAATCGACGAATTGAAACTCGACATCGAAGCGCTGCAGCCAGTTGCGCGCTTTTTTGCAGGTGTCGCAATTGTTGAGG
>JBDTTC010000244.1:0-8667 GCA_039930825.1 Arenimonas sp. | reverse complement strand
AAGGTCCTTAACCACCAAGATCACATCCTGTTCTTGTCGCAAATCCGTTTGCGCGATACCGGCGCTACGCAGCCATTCGGTACGAGCTCGTTCAAAAAAATGTAGGTAGCGTGCGTGATACACAACGCCACCAGCATCGGTATCTTCCCAGTACACCCTTATAGGCCAGCTGAACGTCATCGATTATTTATTCCCTGAGGTTCAATCATTGCCAAACTCGTCATTCAATTTCTGGCTCGGCAGCGGATAAATCGGACGCAGGGCGCCGCGGGGCCTTTAATCCAAGATGGGTATAAGCTTTATGGGTTGCCATGCGGCCGCGCGCGGTGCGAATGATAAAACCCTGTTGAATCAGGAAAGGTTCGATCACGTCTTCCAGCGTACCGCGCTCCTCCGACAATGCTGCTGCCAGCGATTCGATGCCTACCGGGCCTCCATCGAAATTATCGATAATCAAACGCAGCATGGTACGGTCGATTTCATCGAACCCTTCAGGATCGACCTTCAACATTTGCATTGCAGCTTGCGCTATCGCGGCATCAATATGGCCATTGCCTTTGACCTGAGCGTAATCGCGAACGCGGCGCAGCAAACGATTCGCGATACGAGGCGTACCTCGCGAACGACAGGCAATTTCGCGTGCGCCTTCGGCATCGCAATCAATATTGAGAATCGTCGCAGAACGCCGGACGATTCGCGTCAATTCTTCGTTGGTATAAAACGCCAGTCGTTGCACGATACCGAAGCGGTCACGCAATGGTCCGGTCAGCAACCCGGCACGTGTTGTTGCACCAATCAGCGTAAACGGCGGCAAATCTAATTTGATCGAACGGGCTGCGGGGCCTTCCCCAATCATGATATCGATCTGGAAATCTTCCATCGCTGGATACAGCACTTCTTCGACGACCGGCGACAGGCGATGAATTTCATCGATGAATAAAACATCGTGCGGCTGCAGATTGGTCAGCAATGCCGCTAGGTCGCCCGCACGTTCAATCACCGGCCCGGAAGTGGAACGAATATTGACACCCATTTCATTTGCAATCACATGACTCAGGGTCGTTTTACCCAATCCCGGTGGTCCGAAAATGAGTACGTGATCAAGCGAATCACCACGTCGTTTCGAAGCTTCGATGAAAATCTTCATCTGCTCGCGAACGGCTTCCTGACCAAGATACTCGTCCAGTTTTTTTGGACGAATGCTGGCCTCGGCAATATCATCTTCGCGGGTAGCGCTGGTGGAGATCACACGATCATTCATCTAGATTGCCACCTGCGTGCCCAACTCGACCAATCGATTGCCCGGGATGCCGAAGAATTCGGTAGCCGGCGTAGCATTGCGCGACATTACGAGGAACAGCTTGTCACGCCATAAGGCCATACCCTGATCTGCACTGGCGGTCAGAGCTTCGCGGCTCGCGAAGAAGGTAGTGTCCATTGGGTCAAATGGTGGCCCGGGAATAGACCAGCGTTTCAATGCCTTTGGAACATCCGGGTCTTCCATGTAGCCATAGCGCAAGGTCAATCGTGCAAAGCCGTGACCCAAATCCGTATGCGCAACGCGTTCGCTGTCGTCCGCACGCGGCACACTCAGGGTTTCAACCGACAGGAAAACATTGCGTTCATGCAGCACTTTATTGTGTTTTAAATTATGCAAAAGCGCAGGTGGCATATAGTCATTCGACGGCGTCATGAAAATTGCCGTCCCGCTGACACGCACCGGCGGATCTACCATTACGCTTTGCACGAAATGTTCGATACGCAGGCTATCGCGATTGACTTGCTCACGGACTAGATCGCGACCACGACGCCAGGTACGCATAATCGTGAACACTATCATCGTGATGGCGAACGGTACCCAGGCGCCATGGAAAAACTTGACGGCATTCGCGCTGAACAGGGCGCTGTCGATGATGAAATATAGGCTACCGACAACGAAGATCGCCCAAGCCGGCCAACCCCAGCGTGATGAAGCCAGAATCATCAACAAAACGGTATCTATCAACATGGCGCCCGTTACCGACACTCCGTAAGCCGAGGCCAGATTACTGGAAGTTTTGAAGCTGACAACCAGAATCATAACCACAATCAACAAAATGCGATTGACCCATGGCACATAGACCTGACCGATAGTTTCATCGGATGTGTGGATCAGCTGTAGCCGCGGCAGGTAACCTAATTGCACCGCCTGACGCGCCAGTGAAAATGCACCAGAAATAACGGCTTGCGATGCAATGACCGTCGCCATCATTGCCAGACCAATCGCTGGGTACAAAAGAACGTCCGGCACCATGTGATAGAACGGATTCGCGACAGCTTGCGGATCCGCCAACACCAGTGCACCTTGACCGAAATAATTCAGCAACAGGCACGGCATTACGAAACCAAGCCAGGCGTAGCGAATCGGAATACGGCCAAAATGGCCCATATCGGCATAAAGCGCTTCACCACCGGTAACCGCCAGAACGACTGCACCCAATGCAAGCCAGGCAGTCTTGCCGTGTTCGATGAAAAAATTCACCGCGTAATGCGGACTCAATGCATATAGAATTTCAGGATTCTTGATGATCTGGGTAAATCCAAGTACTGCCAGCACCAAAAACCAGACAATCATTACCGGGCCGAACATCTTGCCGACTTTATCGGTGCCGCTGCGCTGGACGGCAAATAAAACAAGCAGTACGCCGATCGAAATAGGCACTACATATTGTTTGAATGCGGGGGTTGCGACTTCAAAACCTTCGGCGGCAGATAAGACCGACATGGCAGGAGTAATAACTGCATCACCAAAGAACAATGCAGTGCCAAGAACACTCAATATTCCCACCGTGTAAGTCAATGGCGAAGCAATCGGCAAGCTGCGATTAACCACAGTCATCAAGGCAAGAATCCCGCCTTCTCCTCGGTTATCCGCACGCATTACCACCATCACGTATTTGATAGTAACGACAAGCAACATCGCCCAGAAAACCAGACTGAGGATGCCAAATACATTTTCTCGATCAGGATGCAGGCCATAAGCATGGCCAAAGGCTTCCTTCAGGGTGTAAAGCGGGCTGGTACCAATATCGCCAAACACCACGCCTATTGCACCCATGATCAGCGGTGCCAGTTTTTTCGAGCCATGCCCATCTTCAGCTTGTGACATTGAGTTTTTCCAGACAACCTAGCTTCGAAGTGCTGATTTTAACGCTTTTCGGATGATATCTTCAGCCGAATCGCCGGATTCCGCGATTTTGACCATTTTGCTAATTTCTGCCGGCTTGTAGCCAAGCTGTTGCAAGGCAATGCTGGCCTCGCTGACAGGATCGGCAGGAATGTCCCTGTTACCCGAAAACAATAGCGACCCGCTGATCAGATCGGCGGCACGATCGCGCAACTCCACTACGATGCGTTCCGCAGTTTTCTTGCCGATGCCGGGAATCCGACACAAAGCCGTCACATCACCGCTTTGAACCAAGCGCGCGAATTCATCAACGCTGGAACCGGACAGGATTGCGAGCGCAATTTTCGCGCCGATGCCAGATACTTTTTGTACTTCACGAAACAAACGACGTTCGTGTTCGCGCATAAATCCATAAAGCGCGACCGAATCTTCCTTTACAGCGTAATGCGTGAACAAGGACACTTCCCGCCCCATTTCCGGCAAATCGTAAAACGTGGACATTGGCGCTTCGAGTTCATAACCGACGCCCTGAACATCGATCACCAGCCAAGGTGGCGATTTGTGAATCAAAATGCCTTTCAAGCGACCGATCATTTACGTCTCCATAATTGTTGTGCCGTTACGCCCACGCGCTTAACGGCAGCACGCAGATGCGCATGCGTTAATGCAACGCCAAGGGCATCGGCAGCATCGGCCTGCAATTTGCCATGCAAGTTGAGCATGATGCCAACCATGTGTTGGACCTGTACCTTATCTGCTCCGCCTTTGCCGACAACGGCCAACTTGATTTCCTTCGCGGCGTATTCATGTACGGGCAAATCGCGCATCACCGCAGCACACATTGCGGCTCCACGAGCCTGGCCGAGCTTTAGGGCCGAGTCAGGGTTTTTCGCCATAAATACTTTTTCGATCGCGACTTCTTCCGGCTTGTATTTTTCGATGATCGCACCGAGTTCGTCGAGCAGTATCTTGAGCCGTTTGGGAAAATCATCTGCACCAAGCAACACAATAGGCGCGTGAAATACATGTACGCAGCGGCCCGTCGCATCCGAATCAATGATGCCAACGCCGGTACGTTGCGAACCTGGATCGATACCGAGAATGCGCGTCATGAATTAACGGGAGTCGGGAGGTGGGAGGTGGGAGGCGTAAAGTCAAAAGCATCGCATTGATAGAGAATTTGACAGAAATAAAACTGCTTGTTCCCGTCTCTCGTCACAGATACGCCTCTTCACCCAATTCAGCATTCGAATAGACATTTTGCACATCGTCCAGATCTTCCAACATGCTCAGCATCTTCACGACTTGTTTGGCGACTTCGCCTTCGACGGCGATATCGTTATCGGCACGCATAGTGACCTCTGCTTCAATGTATTTCAGCGAAGCTGCATCCATGGCAGTTTTCACAGATTCGAGATTTTCCGGTGCGGTAATTACATCGATATAACCGTCTTCCGGATATGCCACAACATCCTCAGCACCGGCATCAATCGCGATTTCGGTAATTTTGTCTTCGTCACTGCCCGGCTCGAACGTAAGAACACCCAGTTTCTTGAACATGAAAGCTACCGAACCTTCGGTGCCCATATTACCGCCGCATTTACTGAAGGCATGTCGTACTTCGGCAACGGTTCGCAGCTTGTTTTCGGTCAGGCAATCCACCAGCACGGCAATGCCGCCGGGCGCATAGCCTTCATAGCGAATTTCTTCGTAATTGATGCCATCAAGTTCGCCGGTGGCTTTCTTGATCGCCCGCTCAATCACGTCCTTGCTCATATTCATCGCAAGTGATTTGTCCATGGCGAGGCGAAGTCGCGAATTAGTTTTAGGGTCGCCGCCACCATTACGTGCCGCGACACTGATCTCGCGAATTAGCTTTGTGAAAATTTGGCCGCGTTTGGCGTCTTGCACGCCTTTACGACCTGCGATGGATGGCCCTCTGCCCATACTGATGATCCGTATATTTTAGTTGTTGTTAATAAGCGGTAATTATAGCCTGAGGCATTGCTCAGCGCTCAAAACTGCCATTCAGCAGAAAGTTCGCGGTGTGTTCCGCCACTTCTTTGGAGAACACCAAACCGGTGTGCGATGTTGGCACGACCAAATGCTCACGCAAACCCGGAATTCTGGTTTCCCAAACGGCGACAGTGCCATCGTGCAAGCCGTCGAATTTCCGGACGATTTGTCCAAGGCCACGACCCTTCGCGCCGGCAATAACACCCACCTGCCGGTCATCGGGCACTTGCATTAAACCGCCGCGCAGCAAGGGGCCGCTTTTACCAGTCATGAAACTCAGATGTTTCTCATGCAGAACCCGTGCCGTACCGCTCCCCGCCAATGGCGACCCTAAACAAACCACGCGCCCTGTCGGCAATTTTTGATACCGGTTCAGCGTTTCAATCGCCATCAAGCCACCCAAGCTATGGCCGACCAAATGCACCGGACCATTGCCGAAGCTGTAGAGCTTCATCGCCAGTTTTTCCATCGATTTTGATGGCGTACGAAAGAGGCTGGCGTAATCGAAACGAATAGGCGCAAACCCGCGGGCGCGCAAACGATTCGACAGCATTAGCAACGCAGGGCTGCGCATCCAAACGCCGTGAAGCAATATCACCGGTTCCGCCATGCGCCGCCTTCCCCTTGCTTGAAAGCCGTAGGGGCGATTCATGAATCGCCCCTACGGTATTTTTATTTTGGTTCGCGCACTTTGACATGTAATTCGGCCAATTGCTTGTCCGGTATTTGTGATGGCGCGCTGGTAAGCAAACATTGTGCCGAAGCGGTTTTCGGAAATGCGATCACGTCACGGATGGATTCGGTACCCGCCATCAGTGCAGAAATACGGTCGATACCGAACGCGATGCCACCATGCGGCGGTGCGCCGTATTTCAGAGCTTCCAGCAGGAAGCCGAATTTCATCTGGGCTTCTTCTTTCGAAATGCCCAATAGATCGAACACCGTACTTTGCATGTCGGAATGATGAATACGGACCGAGCCGCCGCCGATTTCATTGCCGTTCAATACCATATCGTAGCCGCGGCTAACGGCAGTTTTTGCATTGGCGATCAAATCATTCACATCATCGACTTTCGGCGCGGTGAATGGATGATGCAAAGCGGCGTAACGATTTTCTTCCTCGTCCCATTCGAACATCGGGAAATCGGTAACCCACATCGGCGCCCAGATATCCTTCACTTGCTTCAGGTCTTTCGCGACCTTCAGACGCAATGCGCCCATGAAATCACAAACAACTTTCCACGAACCGGCACCGAAGAAAATAATGTCGCCTGTCTGAGCCTGCGTGTTCACAAGAATATTTTGCAGCGTTGCGTCATCGAGAAATTTCGATATTGGCGAATTCACGCCTTCGCGGCCTTTGCTAGCATCTTCGACTTTCATATAAGCCAAACCCTTGGCGCCATATTTCGCACAATACACACCGAGGTCATCGATTTGCTTGCGAGACAGAGCACTGCCTGCGGGAACGCGCAAAGCGGCAACGCGACCTTCTTCGTGGTTAGCCCAATCGGTGAATACCTTGAATTCGCAGTTTTTGACGAGTTCTGCAATATCCACCAATTCCAGATCAATTCGCAGATCGGGCTTGTCCGAACCATAACGGCGCATGGTTTCGGCATAAGTCATGCGCGGGAATGGATTCGCCAATTCAACGCCCTGCACTTCCTTGAACACCTGACGAATCATGTCTTCAACGAAATCCTGAATGTCGCGTTCGGTAATGAAGGCAAACTCCATGTCGAGCTGGGTAAATTCCGGCTGGCGATCCGAGCGTAAATCTTCATCGCGGAAACATCGGGCAATTTGGTAATAACGATCCATGCCGGCCATCATCAGTAATTGTTTGAACAATTGCGGCGATTGCGGCAAGGCAAAAAATTGACCCGGATGCACGCGTGAAGGCACCAGATAATCGCGGGCGCCTTCGGGCGTCGCCTTGGTTAAAATCGGAGTTTCAATGTCCTGGAAACCACGGGCATCGAGAAAGCGGCGAAGCGATTGCACGAGTGCAATCCGCTTGCGCATCATTTTTTGCATTTCCGGACGACGCAAATCCAGATAACGATAACGCAGGCGAATATCTTCACCGGGATTTTCATGGTTGTAGAACGGCAATGGGTCGGATTTATTCAGTATCTCGATTTTTTCTGCAACGACTTCCACCTGGCCGGTCTTGATTTTATCGTTGACCGAATGGCGGGCACGCACCGTGCCGGTAACACGAAGGCAATATTCGTAACCTACTTCGGCAGCCGTAGTGAAAGCCGGATTACCAGGCTCGGCAACCACTTGCACGATGCCTTCATGATCACGCAAGTCAATAAAACAGACTCCGCCAAGATTACGGGCGACATCGGCCCAACCGCACAAAGTGACTGATTGGCCGAGCATGGCTTCTGTCACTAGACCGCAAAAATGGCTACGCATGGAAACTCCAGGGGAAACTGGGCGACGAGCGCCGGAAAGCCTTGTATTTTAAGGTTTTGCGGCTCTCGGGGCAAACTAAATATTCAATAATCATGGACTTAGCGTGGCCTGACGGCTTTGTTTTGTACGTATGAAGGCTTAAGCTAACTCGGCTACCAAAAAATAGAGGACGAACCATGTTCAGATTAATGTTGCTTTTATGTTTTCTGGCCGGGGCACTGGCAGTGCCGACAACTTCGAATGCCGCTAGCACCAAGAGTTACGCCCCGGAAAATCTAGGTCAGCTTTCCTATCCCGAACGCGTCCGGGTAATCGAAAAAGAATATTACGAGCAGTCGGGAGGTAGGGACATTCCCGATGACCAGCTAGAGTTTTATCTGGATTCCGTTGAATCGGGCTGGCGTTTTAGTCGGATCAAACAGGATATGGCTACATCGCTCCGTGGCAATAACGGCGGCATTTGGAATCCCGGTGGCAACTGGTCACCGCGAAATATCATCTGCTCGAGCGTTAAAAACAGATATGTGGAGTGCCGTACGCCGTTTCAGGGACGAGCAATAGTGACGCAACAAATTTCCGATAGTCGCTGCCAGGAAGGTCGCAATTGGGGCCAGCGCCAAGGCGTGCTTTGGGTTAACCAGGGCTGCCGTGCACGCTTCGGTGAAGTAAAAGGTGGCGGTGGCTGGGATAACGGAAATGACTGGGGAAATAAACGCGTCACCTGCGAAAGCAATAACAACCAGTATCGCGAATGTCGCACCAATTTCCGTGGACCTGCGCAAGTCTATCGCAAGCTCTCCAGCAATAGTTGCGACATGAATCGAGATTGGGGTTCGCGTTCCGGCCTCGTCTGGGTTCGCAATGGCTGCCGTGCCGAGTTTTATGACAGTTACAACGGCAATGGCAATGGCTGGGGAAACAATAATTACTCGGTTACTTGTTCCAGCGAAGGTAGTGACTATAAAACTTGTGCTTGGGATTCCCGTTATGGTTCGCCGCGATTGATTGAACGGCTTTCAAAACAGTCCTGCACTTCAGGTCGCAGTTGGGGTTAT
>JBDTTC010000243.1:0-2398 GCA_039930825.1 Arenimonas sp. | reverse complement strand
CCAGCAGGAATGCATAAGTCGGCAGGGTGTTTGCGGTGATGTCTTTCTTGTACGTGAAGGCAAAGCCGCTCTCTTCGGCAAGTTTCTGATAGCCACCCATCGTGCAAACCTGGCAAGGCCCGAACAATTGCCGCGTGGGACTGGCGCTTGCGCCCAATTGCGCAACAGAGGCATACCAAGCGGCCGGGATCATATCCGACAGCGCAAGAAATCCACCCGGTTTCAGGACACGAAATGCCTCAGCAAAGAAACGGCCGCGATCAGGAAAATGAAAAATACACTCGACGGCGAGCACGCGATCAAATGCCTGGTCAGCAATCGGCATCGCACAGGCGTCCCCTTGCTTGAACTCGATGCGGTTGCCGTTTTGGGCTGCAACTTTCAGGCGCGCTCGTTCCAGCTGGCGTTCGTCGATATTGACGCCCACCAGATTCAGATCGGAGAAATTTTCATTGAGGCTGGCAATGGTGCCGCCGAAGCCACAGCCCACATCGAGAATCTGTTGTCCATCGGCGACGTGGGCAGCGCCGTAGACTTGCTCGCTCAGGGCTTCAGCGGCCAGCGCATAGTTTTCGGCCGTTTGATCAGCACGCGAGGGATCTGCCCAGTAGCCCCAATGAACGTGCCGTCCGAATGCGATTTCAAATTCGGGATCGTTTTTTTCCAGGCGTTCCAATACCAGGTCGAAATACGGAAGATTGACGCTCATGGTGCACTCATGCCGTTGACGATTCCAGGTTGCGTACGGACGAGCGAATAGGGCGCAAGCGCGCATCATTGTCGCGCAGCCACGCTTCCATCAGCGCGCGATTGTCCCGCTGCCAGGGATGAAAACCCGGACGCAGGTAATCCATCACCGCGGCAAAGGCAAATCCCACCGGGCCGCGCAGTGCGAACGAAGCGTGCTTTAACGAGACGGGGGCACCCTGTTTTTGCGGTATCAGCTCGCCGTCCCTGCGGAGGAGATAAAGGTAAGCGCGCATGAAGAAGACGAAATAGAACGTAAACGAAACGGCAATGAACATGCTTGCACGCCGAAGCCAACCCCCGCCTGCCGCCACATAGAGATCGAAGCAAACGGCCTTGTGCTCTGTCTCCTCGGCCGCGTGCCAGCCCCAGAACAGGGCCATGTCCGGTGCCGTCTTCTTCCATTTTGGGTTTGAGTTCAGCATATGTTCAGCCAGGATTGCGGTGTAGTGCTCGTAGGCGCAGACGGCGGCAAGATTGGTGAGCGGGGAGAGAAAGCGCCTGCCCATTCTTATCATCCAGGCAATCGAAGGCTCGACAATATTTTCGAATCCCTGCTTTGCGAGGCACTCATTGTAGTGGCGATGCTGTGCGGCATGCATCGATTCCTGCACCGTGAAATCGCCCACTTCGCTCGCAAGTTGCGGGTCGTTCGATAAATTAATTTCCTTCGCTACCTCGCGCGCCGTCTCGTGGAAATATGTTTCACCCACGGGCAACATGAATGACATCGCGTTGAACCAATGTGTGATGGCCCGGCTGCCGTTACACCAATGGGGATCGAAACCTTTGGACCAATCGATATCGGGAATGCGGGGCTGGATGCTGGACATTTACGTGGGGTTTGTCCCGTGGGAGGGGGATTTGTTTACCGTTTTGAAAACGCTTCCATTTTGCCGGTAATTGCCTTGCTGCGATAGGCAACAGCTGACGGGATAGGACAAAACTCCAGCATTGGCGTGGCTTACCAGCCATTTTCGGCCTGGAAGCCGCGCAGATGCTAGATATTACCCGGGCAAAGCCGCAGGGCTGCCAAACCCTAGCGCACTTTGACTTCATGGAAAGTGCTGGGGCGAAACTTGCCTGAACCGTAGCAAATGCCACTCGCTAATGCGATATCCTTTGCCATCGACAACTGGCGCCAATCAACCCGCAGGAATTGATCGAGCTGATCAACAACCCGCTGTAAACACGTCAAATACGAGGAGTTCATTTTGAAAAAGCAGATCGTCCGGATCGCGCCGGTACAAACGGCGAAAGTTGTTGCGGTACTTTATTTCGTGGTCAGTATTCCCTTCATCGCAATCATGGCGATCAGTCTCATGTTTACGCCGAAGGGATCCGGACCTGGACTTGCGTTCATGATTGCCATTCCATTTCTCTATCTCGTCTTTGGGTTCATCTTCACTGCCCTGGCGGCGTGGATATACAACCAGGTCGCAAAGTACGTGGGTGGAATTGAGTACACGGCCAGCGAAGTAGAGTAGTGCCGCTGCGCTTTCGATTGGGTTAAGCCAAGGGCCTGTACCTCGCATCAATTTCATTTACGCGCCGGAGCGCATCGTGGCTACTAATCGTGAGGGTTCGAAAACAATTCTGCTCGTCGTCGACGTGCAAGTCGGCGTGCTCGACCGCGCGTGGGAAGCCGGCC
>JBDTTC010000242.1:0-2934 GCA_039930825.1 Arenimonas sp. | reverse complement strand
GACAATCCATAATGATATCCAAGCGAGATTCCGGTTGCATATCACAAACTTTTTCAGGGATTGCCCCAATAGCAATGCGAAGGGGGTGAAAAGTGGCAATATATAAAGAAACATCCGTGAACGAGACAGGCAAAATATTAGTAATGGCAGTAATAGCCAAAGCCAGAGAAATCGTTGTTCCGCACTTTGCGTTCGCCAAGACTTGAGATTGGAAAATAAATTTTTTCCTGCAAGGATCAGCCACGGCAGGGCGCCCGCTAAAAACACCGGCAGGTAAACAACAAGCGGCCCATACCATTCGGGGTTGCGTTGCAGGGTTTCATCGGAAACACGTGCTACCACCTCGTGGCCAATAAAATAATCAAGCAAACCCGGGTGTCGTTGAATCACGATGACATACCAGGACAGGCCAATAATCGCGAAAGCAATAAATCCCGAAGGCCTAAAAAGGGCCTTCAAGTCCTTTTGTTGCCAGAGAAAAACAGTGATGGCCAGCAGTGGCAACAAACCTGGCGGGCCCTTGGCAAGAAAAGCCAGGCCGAAACCAGCCCACATGACATCCATCCAGTATTTCGATTTTTTCAAAAAGGCATATTGTGTAAAACACAAAACTGCCAATGTCTCGCAGGCCGCAAGGATAAAATCGGTACTTATATAGTTATTGGCAAGTAACGGAAATGGACTGGTGGCAAAAATCAATGCGGGCAGCCATGGTCTTTCACGCACAAATGTTTTGCCGAGTTGATAGATCATCAAGACACTGAATATATAAGCCAATGCGATTGGCAAACGGGCAGCCCAGGTATTGAAGCCGAATGTCTTCACACTTGCGGCAATTGCCCAGTAAGTCAAAGGTGGTTTCGTAAAGTGCAGTGAATCGGGATGGCGATGCAGTGAAATCCATTCGTTGGTGTCGGCAATCATCAGAGCGACATTCGTGTAGCGACCTTCGTCCGGTTCAAACAGGCTTCGGCTGCCCATAAATGAAAAACCCAGTATCGAAGCCAGTAAAAAAATCAGCAGATAGGGCTTTGTACGGAGAAAATTCATTCGACTGGCTCTTTTCGCAATGTGCAAGGATAAGCCAAAGTCATGCCAAATGAAAAAAGGGTGCCGAAGCACCCTTTTGGAATCTACAACGCCGACCTTAGAAAGCAAGGCCTGCACTGATGCCGTAAATTAGCGGATCAACATTCGCGGTGCCTACTGCGGCGCCATTCACGGTAACGTCGCTATCGAAATTAAGATAACGGACATCGCCGCGCAGAAAGAAGTTGTCGTTGATGTAATAGTCTGCCCCCGCGTTTGCTGTCAGTCCGCTGCTATTGTCGGCCCGCAGTACGCTACCTGCCAGCGCACCCGTGGACTTCTCGCCGCCGACGTTCACCCAGCCATAGCCGATACCAACGAATGGCCTGAACTTGCTGTCTTTCATGAAGTGGTAATTCACGCCAAGCGTAGTGGGGCGTTGCTTGACAGAGCCGACCTTGCCCGATCCAGCCAAAGAAACGTCATGTTCATATTTGTTTAGGCCGGTCCATAGTTCTGCCGACCAGTTATCTGCAAAATGATAGGCAACGCTGCCAGTAAGCGCCCAGTCATCGTCGATGCTGGCATCCGAGCCTGAAAGTGTGCCGTTATCGGATTTCGGATTCGCGTTGTGAAAACCCAGTGTAGCGGTGATGTTTTCTGCATGGGCATTGGATGCCAATAAAACCAAACCAAGAGCAAGACCTAAATTGGAAATGCGGGGCATGGGGGAATACTCCGTAATTATTGTGATACCGGAACATACCGGCGATGCCATATTTGCAAAATAGAAATGAATTCTCTCTGAGCTGCGAACCAGGCGGGCGTGAACTTTTTACACCGGTTCATAAACCATGACGAAAGTCATTGCTTCGAAAGGCACATGTGAAGATTTTATCGAGAACATAAGCTGGCAACGTCTTAACAAAAAGGGTTCCGCATGAAACGTCAAGCTCTAGCCGTAACATTAAGTTTCGGTGCTGCTTTTACGGCGCATGCGGAATCACTGCAGTGCAACTTTGAAAGTGACTATAAATTTTCGCAGCAGGGCCATACGCTGATCTTTTCAAAAGATGTAGCACCAGGCAGGCGCATCATGATTCAAGACGGTCGCATGGTTATCGATGGTAAGGAGTTGAGTCTTAGCAATGAAGACAGGGCGCGAGTATCCGAATTTGAAAGCGAAATGCGTTTGCTGATTCCGCAAGTCAAACAAGTTACCACCGAAGCTATCGATATTGCCTTTGCGGCGCTGATTGAAGTTTCGCGTGGCTTGAATGGCGAGCAGAATAATCCGACCATCAAGAAACTCCAGAATGCACAAGTTGCATTGCGCAACTCGATCGAAAAAAATCCGGGACTTGCCATTAATGACGATATCGGTAAAAAAATCATTGAGCCGATCGTGACCGATTTTGTTCCCGATGTTGTGGGTTCCGCTGTCAGGCAGGCATTGTCGTTGGCATTCAGTGGCGACGACGCAAAAGCCAAGGCTTTTGAGAAACGTATGGACAATATGGGCAAGGAAATTGAAACCAAAGTCGAAGCCCGTGCCAAAAATCTCGAGCCACTGGCTCAAGCCATGTGCACACGCGTGAGAAACATGGACATCATCGAAGGCAGCATCAGTGTGCGTTTGAGCAACACGGAAAAAATAAATTTGTTCGACACCAAAGCTCCTTGATTCTATTCCCTATCGCCCGACATCTGTCCCCGGGTGTCGGCGTAACACCCTCCCGCCCATGGTTGGAGGGTGTTTTTTTGTTTCCAAAAGGCTATTTGAGCCTCTAGCAGATAGCTTCCAGCCCAAAGCTTGGCGACAAAGGCCTGGTCAGGCGACAATAGCGGCTGCGCCAATAGGGCGGGAGGATTGCATGTCAGCATTGAAAGAAGCCAGGGTGCCGG
>JBDTTC010000241.1:0-4670 GCA_039930825.1 Arenimonas sp. | reverse complement strand
CCATTCGAAGGCCGTCGTCGTATGCAAGTTGCTTTAAAAGGTATCGAGGAATTAGCGCAACATTGCGATTCCCTTATTACCATTCCAAATGAAAAGCTGATTACTGTGCTCGGCCGCGATGCGACCATGATGCAAGCTTTCCGTGCTGCCAATGATGTTTTGCTTGGTGCCGTGCAGGGTATTGCCGATTTGATCGTGCGTCCGGGCCTGATCAACGTCGATTTTGCCGACGTGCGCACCGTGATGAGCGAAATGGGTCTGGCCATGATGGGCAGCGGTACCGCCCGTGGTGATGACCGTGCGCAAGCTGCGGCAGAAGCTGCGATCAGCAATCCATTGCTGGACGAAGTCAATCTGGCCGGTGCCAACGGCGTGCTGGTCAACATTACTGCAGGTCCGGATTTCACCATGCGCGAGTTTGATGAGGTCGGTCGCATTGTTGATGAATTCGCAGCAGAAGACGCCACCGTGGTTGTCGGCACCGTGCTTGATCCAAATATGCAGGACGAAGTTCGCGTTACCGTGGTTGCTACCGGCTTGAACCGCGGTGCTGCCCGTGCGAGCGTGCGTCCGGATCGCGTTGAGTTCGGCAGCAAGGAACCCATGCGCAATCCGGTCAAGCTGGTTCGCAACGCAACCACTGGCTTGCCCGATTACGACAGCATGCTGAATGCCGAGAACAATAATGCTGGAAATAATCTAGGTCTGCGCGCAAGTCGCGTCAGTGAATCACAACCGCAAACCGCGTTGAGCGATTTGCCAACTGATCACAGCTATCTGGACATTCCGGCTTTCTTGCGTCGTCAGGCAGATTAAGTCTGTCTGAGTTAAGCCCGGTTTAAAGTAGCCGGGTGGAGTTAAAAACAACATCAAGGATGATGTTGAATGCCTTGTTCTCTTGGATTTACTTCAAGCCCGCCTTTTGGCGGGCTTTTTTTTGGCCGCAGGGGCGCCTGCTTGCTGCGCCCATGGTTTGTCGTAGATTTTGGCCGCAGCAAGCAGGCGCCCCTGCGGCTGGTTTTCTGCCAACCGTTCCACATTTGGAACATATTATTGTTGCAAGTCCGTGAAAAACAGGAGCTTTTCGGCTTTCGTTTAGCGGGAGCTGTGATATCCTCGCGGGAGTTTTGAGCTGTTCCTGGAAAGCGTCAAATCGGGGTAAATGGAATAAACCATGATGATGAAGCAACGTACCTTAAAAAATGTCATTCGCGCCACTGGCGTGGGTCTGCATAGCGGGCAGAAGGTTTATATGACCTTGCGTCCTGCTGCGCCGAATTCAGGCATTATTTTTCGTCGTACCGACTTCGCCAAACCGGTTGAAATCAAGGCTCATGCTTTATTGGTCGGTGAAACCAGCATGTGTACCGCGCTCGTGCAGGATGATGTTCGCGTTATGACGATCGAGCATTTGATGTCGGCCTTTGCGGGTCTGGGTATCGATAACGCTTATGTGGATCTGTCGCATTTTGAAGTACCGATCATGGATGGCTCCGCCGGTCCTTTCGTATTCCTGCTGCAGTCTGCCGGCATCGAAGAGCAGAACGTTGCCAAACGTTTCATCAAGATAGTCAAGCCGATTCAGGTGGTGGATGGCGATAAATGGGCCCGCTTCGAGCCATTTGATGGCTTCAAGGTAGGGTTCACGATTGATTTCAAACATCCGGTTTTCACGAAATCAACTTCCAGCGTGGAAATTGATTTCTCGACCACATCGTTCGTGAAAGAAGTCAGCCGTGCCCGTACCTTCGGCTTCATGAAAGACATTGAGTTCCTGCGTGACCGTAATCTTGCCCTGGGCGGCAGTATGGACAACGCGATCGTGCTGGATGATTACCGGATATTGAACGAAGACGGTCTTCGTTATGAAGACGAGTTCGTTAAACACAAGATTCTTGATGCCATTGGTGATCTATATCTGCTAGGCCATAGTCTGGTGGGTGCGTTTTATGCTTACAAATCAGGTCATGCCCTGAATAACCAGTTGCTGCGGGCCATGTTGGCAGACCCGAGCACTTGGGAAGAAGTCACCTATGCCGATGACCCGGCAACGGCGCCGATTTCTTATGCCCACCCGGCGCACGCCCAATAAAGCAGGCATTTTGCGTTAGCGATCTTGCACTTTGCGGTCTGTATCACATTGAAATAACAGGTTTTTAACGGCAGCGCTAACGTATTCCGGCACAATGACCGGCCATTGTGAAGATGGCATCAAGGCAAGGACGCCAGTTTTAGGAGTTGTTCCCGCAGTTGCGGGTCTTCCACGGAGTGGGCGGTAGCTCGCAGAGAATCGCGAACTGCCTGAGTAAGAGGCTTACCAGTGGTTGGACTTTGGGGAACTAAGTCCGGGGGAGTCACTTTTATCGTCAAAGCCTGGACTTGATAACCAGCTGCACCGGCCGCGCTGATTAAAGCGTCGCCATAAAGGCGCAGTTTGGATTTCCAGACCGGATTTGATACCGAATACACCAGTTTTTCCTGACTGATATTGGCTAGCCGACATTGACCGGCCAATGCAGGGGGCAAAATTTGGCGCAGTGTTTGATCAAGTTGGTCCAGTTGCTGGGCACGTTTGATCAGTTTCATCAGGTTCGATTCGTTCGCTGCATGCAGCGCCTGAACCGGACCACCGACTGAAGCCACCGTGCCATGGACCTGATTGTGAGAACGTTTAAGCATGATGAACATTATCATCGTTTCAAAATTCTTTCGCACGCCAAAAAAATTGGCGTTCGATGATCCAAAAACCGCAGCAATTGCAGGTGGTTCCATATTTTTATTATTGGCATTGGCTTTCAGCATTGGTTTCTTCGGTCGCGGTGCCAATGGTGCGGCGAAGTCAGAAATTAGCCGTCTGCAAGCCCAGCTGACAGCCCAGAACAAAGAACTAAAAACTGCAAAAGCCGACGCCCAGCGTGAAATCAATGCCGTTGCAGCCCGTGTTGGCGAGCTTCAAATCCAGGCTAATCGCTTGAATGCACTTGGCGAGCGTCTGGCAAAAGACGGCAAATTCAACGATGGTGAATTCAACTTCGACAAATTACCCGGCGCCGGCGGTGACGAAACCGTTGAAGATGTAAAGTCGAAAGACCTGTTGAGCGACCTGAGCGCTCTGCAGGTCCAGTTCGATAGCTCGGGTCGTCAGCTTTCCGTTTTGGAAGCCATGCTGTTCGATCAGCACTTGGAAATGAGCCGTACACCCTCAACACTACCTGGCAGTGGCTACATCACGTCAACTTTCGGTACCCGCTCGGATCCCTTTTCTGGCGGCCGCGCACATCACAAAGGTATAGATTTTGAAGCCAATACCGGTGATCCGGTGCACGCAGCGGCAGATGGTGTGGTCAGCTTTGCCGGTGTAAAAAACGGTTACGGAAATGTGGTTGAAGTCGATCACGGCAATGGCTACTCCACTTTATACGGTCACAACTCGGGTTTAACGGTCCGCGTGGGTGATCTGGTGCGTGCAGGCCAGCAAATTGCGAAAGCCGGCTCGACCGGCCGTTCGACCGGCCCGCATATTCATTTTGAAGTACACGTAAATGGCGTCGCCGTTAATCCAATGCCTTTTCTGGCCAGTGTAAAGCGATAAATACCACTATTGATATCGCTTAATCTGCCCACAGGTTAAACTATGCGGCCGCCATGAACAGCATGCGCGGCCGTTTACATTATTGGCCTTAATTTCTCGCGCGGACTCTAGTCTGCCTCACACGGTGGTTTGATTTTCTCATGCTCAATAGTCTTCTTACCCGTATTTTTGGCAGCCGTAATGAACGCCTGCTGCGTCAATTCCAAAAAAACATTGATCGCATCAATTCGCTTGAACCGGAAATGGAAAAACTCAGCGATGATGGCCTGCAAGCAAAAACAGAAGAGTTCAAGGCGCGAGTAGAAAAAGGCGAGACTCTCGACCAATTACTGCCTGAGGCATTCGCGGTTTGTCGCGAAGCGTCTAGACGCGTACTTGGCTTGCGTCATTACGACGTGCAACTGGTCGGCGGCATGGTGCTACATTCCGGCCGTATTGCGGAAATGCGTACCGGCGAAGGTAAAACCTTGGTTGCTACATTGCCGACATACTTGAATGCACTTTCTGGGAAAGGCGTGCACGTGGTTACGGTAAATGATTACCTCGCACGTCGCGATTCGGCCTGGATGGGACGCGTATACAATTTCCTCGGCATGAGCGTCGGTGTCGTTTATCCGGGTATGCCGCATGGTGACAAGAAAGGCGCTTACGCAGCGGATATCACCTATGGAACCAACAACGAATTTGGTTTCGATTATCTCCGCGACAATATGGCGCTAGCGAAAGATGATCGTTTCCAGCGCGGCCAGAATTTCGCGATAGTCGATGAAGTCGATTCGATTCTTATCGATGAAGCACGCACACCTCTGATTATTTCCGGCCCGGCCGACGAGTCGCCCGAGCTGTACATGAAAGTTAATCGTTTGCTGCCAAAATTGATTCGCCAGGAAAAAGAAGATGGCGATGGCGATTTCTGGGTAGACGAAAAACAGAAGCAAGTGCATTTGTCCGAAGCGGGCATGGAACACGCGGAAAAATTACTGCGCGAAGCCGGCATCATCAGCGACGAAGATAGCTTGTATTCCGGACAAAATCTGACGGTAGTTCATCACATGAATGCCGGTTTGCGTGCGCACGC
>JBDTTC010000240.1:0-7066 GCA_039930825.1 Arenimonas sp. | reverse complement strand
CGTCTTTCGCGATGCCCATATCACCGATGCGAACACCGGCAACTGCGCCCGCATCGTCAAACAGGATTTCGGAAGCGGCAAAGCCCGGATAAATTTCTACGCCAAGCGCTTCTGCTTGAGGTGCAAGCCAGGCACACATTGCACCCAGCGAGACAATGAAATTGCCGTGGTTGTTCATTTGCGGCGGTGTCGGCAATTTGGTTGAACCGGTTTTGCTCAATAGCAAAAATTCATCGGTCGTCGCTGGCACGCATATCGGTGGCGGATTGTCGCGCCAGCCCGGCAAAAGTGCATCGAGCGGACCAGGTTCAATGACGGCACCGGAAAGAATATGTGCGCCGATGGTGGAAGCCTTTTCGATCACACAAACGCTAATTTCCGGATTGAGCTGTTTAAGGTGAATTGCAAATGACAAACCGGCCGGGCCAGCGCCGACGGTGACAACGTCATATTCCATTACATCGCGTTCAGACATGGCTTCACTCCAGATAGGTGGCTATTGTCTCGTTTTACCGCTGGGCGGGCAATGAATTGGTCCGATTTTCATCGTACCGGCCTTAGAATTAATCAATGTACTTAAATGAACAACCCAACTTTTTGAAACTATCTGGCGCCGAACTGTTTTTCCATCCCGACTGGGTGGATAACAAGGCAGCCGACACACTGTTTGAAATCGTCCGTGCGCAGGTAACGTGGGAATGCCATCGAATCAAAATATTCGGCCGTGAAGTCGATTCTCCAAGGCTGAGTTGCTGGATGGGCGATGCAGGTGCTAGTTATGTTTATTCGCAAACCCGATTCGAGCCAAAATCCTGGTTGCCGGAGCTGCAGACTTTGCGCGAGCAATTGCAAAAGGAATTTGAATGTAAATTCAATTCGGTGTTGGCCAACCTTTATCGCAATGGGCAAGACAGCATGGGCTGGCATAGCGATGACGAACCGGAGCTGGGCCGACAGCCGGTGATTGCTTCTATCAGTCTGGGCGCAACACGTCGGTTTTCATTAAAGGCAAAAACCGAAAATGCCAAAGCCGTGCATCTTGAATTGCCGCATGGGAGTTTGCTGATAATGCGTGGCGAAACGCAGAAAAATTATCGCCATGCTTTGGCGAAAACGAGCAAACCGATGGGGGAAAGAATCAATCTTACTTATCGGAATGTTTTTCCAGCCAAGCCTTAAATGAAACTGTCATCCCGGCGCAGGCCGGGACCCGGAAGCCGGAAATTTATCGAAATCTTACGACATCGTTCTATAAATGCATTTTGGTTTAATAAATTGTTGTTTGTGCTTGCTGCGTGGCCGATTTCTGGGTGCCGGCCTGTGCCGGCAAGACAATTTTTCAAGTGTAATTATTTTCTTGCAGGAACATTTGTCGTCAAGGTCCAGCCAAGAACATCCTGCGATACCTGTTGCAAGGCCGTATCGAAAGCATTCATCACTTGTGGAATTTTCTTGCCACCGGCAGGAATGCTGACCAAAAAATGTTTGCTGGCAATAATGCGATTGGTTTTTTGCAATTGAATATTCGCCTGCACTGAAATCACGGCTGCAGCGCTTTGATCGCCGTCATCATAAACCGCTTCGAACTGGCGAATATCCAGTAATAAAATTGCATCGCTAATCGTATTGCTATCAAGCCCGGTGACGGCATTGATTTTTCCGCTGTCGTTGAAAGCCTGGGTCAAATTGCTCTGCAATAAATTCGGCACGCTATCGGACCAGCGCGCTGCTCCGAAGACTTGCAGAGTGTTATTTGCACGACGCACGGCGATATGCGTGGAGTCCAGAAAGTCGCTGCTTTTAGGTGTGTCAATGCGAATTTGCCAAGGAACAGATGCGCCTTTGTTCTCGGTCGCTGACGATGCACGCGGCGTATAGACGACGGTGTTTTTCGAACCAGCGGAAGAGAAGCAGCTCGTTAGACACAGCAGCAGCGCAGTTGTAAAAAGAAGAGGCGACTTGAAGATGTTCATGGTTTGAATTCTTCCGGTTGATTGCGGCCCAAAATCAGGCCGGCAGGATTTTCATTCAGACGCGCAGACAGGCGATTCAAATCTTTTATCAGCGTCCGCAGTTCACTCAGGGTTGGAGCGACCTGGCTCAAGCCTTGGTTGGCGAAGGAATTAATCTGGTCGCGATTGTCATCGACCAGTCCGTTGGCATTGGTGCTGAGTTTTTCGAGTTGCGTTAAGGTTTTTTCAAGCGAGGCGACGACCTTCGGCAATTCCTTGAAAACACCTTCATCAAGGCTGTCCATGCCTTTATCAAGTTTGCCCATCGCGCTGTCGGCTTTCGCAAGTGTGGTATCGAGTTTGGTGGCCGCATTGCGTGCATCGGTCAGAAGTTTTGCGATGTCCTGTTTCTGTCCCGCGACGGTACCGGTAATCTGTTCGATATTGTCCAGCGATTTTGAAATTTTATCGACGTTGGCGTCGCTCAACATCTTGTTGACGCGGATAAGAACATCGGCAGCGGTGGTAGTGATGTCGTCGGTGGAGTTCAGGAGTTTTGAAATCGCCGATTCTTCGGCAATGATGACTGGGATTTCTTCATGTGAGCTTTCAATCAGTAGCGGGCTCGAAGCTTTGCCGCCGGTGAACTGGATTTGTGCAACGCCGGTTAAACCGACAAAAGCGAGTTTGGCGACGGTGTCGGTTTTTACCGGCGTACCTTCTTCCACGCGGACACGGGCGATAACTTTGCTCGGATCTTTTTTATCCAGTTTCAGGTCGCGTACTTCACCTATATTGATGCCGTTATATTGCACGACGCTGCCTTTCGACAGGCCGGTAACGGCTTCGACGAATACGACATCGAAGTCGTTGAACTTTCGGTCGGAGCCGTATTTCGCCGCCCATAAGGCGAACATGACCGAAGCAATGATCACCGCCAGCGTGAATGCACCGATGAGTACATGATTGGCACGGGTTTCCATATTATTTCTCCAGCAAATGTTGTGCGCCTTGAGCGGCGCGGCCACGCGGGCCGTGAAAATATTCCTGCACCCACGGGTGATCAAACTTTTCCACTTCTTTTATCGGCGCATTGATCAGCACTTTTTTATCCGCGATCACCGCAACGCGATCGCAGATCGTGTACAGGGTGTCGAGATCATGCGTGATCAGGAAAACCGTCAAACCCAGAGCGCGTTGCAAGGTAAGGATCAATTGATCAAAAGCCGCCGCGCCAATCGGGTCAAGGCCTGCGGTGGGTTCGTCCAGAAACAGCAAGGCCGGATCCAGCGCCAGTGCCCGCGCAATGCCAGCACGTTTGCGCATACCGCCAGAAAGTTGCGAAGGATATTTTTCGGCGGCGTTGTCGGGCAGGCCGGACAAACGAATTTTCAGCATGCAAAGTTCATGCACCAGTTTGTCGGGTAGGTCGCCATAATGTTCTTTCAGCGGCACGGCGACGTTTTCTTCCACCGTCAGCGACGAGAACAGGGCGCCATTTTGGTACAGCACGCCGGTATTGGTCTCGATCTTCATTCTTGCTTTGGAATCATCGGAATAAACATCCAGACCCAGCACTTCGATATGCCCAGCCTGCGGACGCCGCAATGCCAGAATCGCCCGCATCAAGACCGATTTGCCGGTGCCCGAGCCGCCGACTACGCCGATAATCTCGCCGCGTCTCACATCGAGATCCAGATTGTCGTGCACGACTTGTTCGCCGAAAGTGTTGCGAAGGCCGCGCACGGTAATCGCGATGTCATCGGTATTCACCGTCGCGTTCACCAATCCATCTCCATGAAAAACAGCGCAGCCAGTGCATCAAGCAAAATCACCAGCGAAATGGTTTGCACCACACTGGATGTTGTTCGTTCGCCGACGGATTCCGCTGTGCCCTGCACCTGGAAACCCTCAAGGCAACCGATCAATGCAATCACCACGGCAAATATGGGCGCTTTCGAAATACCGACCCAAAAATGCGTTACCGAAATTGATTCATGCAAACGCACAGTAAACAACTCGGGCGAGATGCCGAGGCTGGCGGCGCAGACCGCCATACCACCAGCCAGGCCGGCCATCATCGCGAGAAAGGTAAGCAAGGGCAGCATCACTACCAGTGCAAACAATCTTGGCAGTACCAGCAATTCAATCGGGTCCAAACCCAGTGTGCGAATGGCGTCAATTTCTTCGCCACTTTGCATTGCACCTATTTGCGCAGTGAAGGCACTGGCAGTTCGGCCTGCTAATAAAATGGCCGTCAGCAGAACCGCGAATTCACGCAAAAATGCAATGCCGACCAATTCGACGACATACACTTCAGCACCAAATTCTTTCAATACGGTGGCACCGAGAAATGCGATGACCGAACCGACCATGAAGCTCAATAGCAACACCAATGGCACGGCATCTACACCGACTTGCTCCATATGATGGAAGGTAGCCGTTGCGCGAAAACGGCGCGGTTGAAATAAGGTTTTAATACTGGTTTGAAGACTCAGGCCACCGAAGCCAACAAGTGCCATAGTTTCTTTTGCATAATCTTCCATCGCAAAACCCAGGCGTTCCAGCATTTTGCGAAAGCCATAGTCTTTGGCGCGTTTGATCGGTGGTGTTTCGCATAATTGGCGTACGGCATTCATCAATGCCTGGTGTTCCGGACGCACATCGATTTCTTTCAGTGCCAGACCGGTGCGAGTTGCGAGTTGCGACAACAACATGGCGCCGGTGGAGTCGAGCCGAATGATCTCGCGGCCATCGATGTCTTTCACATGTGAGGGCGCTTTTTCCAGTAGGGCGATACAGGCCTGAGCGGTTTGCAAAGACCATTCTCCGGTCGCATTGATAATGTCCGGGTCGTCGCGATGCGGGCCAATGTTCGGGTCAGTAGTCATGATCTTGCCCACAGCATGAACGAAACTCCGCTTAAGGTCAGCCCCACACCTATTAATCCGCGTCGTGTCAGCGGCTCTTTCAGCCAGAGCCAAGCCATTAGCAGGATAAATACCGAGGCGGTCTCGTTAAGAATAGCCGCCACCGAGGCCGAGGTAAATTTGTAGCCGGCCAGCCAAAACACCATGGCGACAAACTGGCCCACGAAAGCCGCTATCACTAAACGGCCCCATTTCATGCCTTTGGGGGCCTTGAGTAACTTGAGTTCTTGGCGAAATGTGGCGATTAAGACCATACCGAGAATAGCGCCGAACATGCGCAGGCCGGTGACCCAGAGCAGGGGTTGTGCTTCCAGCACTCGCTTAACCAGCACGATGGAAATAGCCATCAGGACGACGGCGAGCAGCCCATACATCACACCACGAAAATAATGCGCAGGTTTGGCGGCTTCCTCGGCATTGGGTTTGGAAGCTAAAAACACGCCACAACTGACCAACGCAAAACCACACCACTGCCATGCATTCAAGCGGTCGCCCAGAAAAATAAAACTCAGCAGCAAGACGAAAGGCGAATAAAAATTACCCAGAATTCCCATTCGACCCGCGCCTACTTCATTTAATGCGCGGAAATACAGCGTGTCGGCAAGGCCAATGCCAATTAGGCCACTCAGCACCGACAACAAAATTTGCTGGCCCGAAAAAATAGGCAGAGTCAAGCCGTGCATTAGCGGAACTGCCGGTAACAACATCATGAAGACAAGGCAGTTCTTTAGGAAATTCAGTTGCAGGGGCGGCAGGCTTTCGCCAAGGCGCCGATATAAAATCACGCCGACAGCCCACGCGGCAGCACTCAATATTGAAAATAATTCGCCGATTCCGTGTGGCATCTGGGTGCTCGCTGGTGAAGCGGTATTCTTGCATGCTGCAAGAACTTCCGCTTTGCGTCATGCTATCGCCTGAGTTTCGCAGGACGACCACGTGCCATCAGCCCATCAAGCCGAACTGAAAAAGATCGAATTCATCGTGGAATTGGCGCGGCGTCTTCATATCTATGGCACTTCGGCGCAACGGCTCGAAGCGGCGGTCGAAAAAGTGGCCAAGCGACTCGCAATTGATGCCGAGGTCTGGTCGAACCCGACCGGCATGTTGCTGAGCTTTCATGATACCGAACGCGGCGCGCCGTACCGCATGACGCAGGTCATACGTCTGGAACCGGGCGACGTTAATCTGGGGCGATTGGCTAAAGCCGATGCGATTGCCGAAGAAGTATTGGAAGGCACGCGCGATATCGTTACCGGTTTGGCGGATTTGCGCGCGCTCGATAAACCGCCACGTCCGATTACCTTGCCGCTGACGATTCTTTGTTTTGGATTGGCTTCCGCTTCGGTTACCGGCTTGCTGCCGAAAACAGGCTGGGCGGATTTATGTGCTGCGGCGCTGCTGGGCGTGCTGGTGGGCACGATTACCGTTTACACCGAAAAATCCCGACGCTGGGTCGATGCGAATGAAGCCTTATCGGCCTTTATCGTCACCTTGCTGGCCAGCGCGATTGCCGCATTCATCGCTCCTTTGTCTTTGCAAGGCGTTGTCATTGCGGCATTGATTGTATTGATGCCGGGCTTGACGCTCACTACCGCCATTACTGAACTGTCCGCTAAACAATTAGTGTCGGGCACGGCGCGTTTTGCAGGCGCATTGACTACTCTATTGAAGCTGGTTTTCGGCACTGTGGCAGCGACGCAGATTGTCGATTTGCTCGCCTGGGTTCCACTGTCGAATGCCAATATGCCGATACTGCCCGAATGGATGCCTTGGCTTACTTTGCTGGCAGGTTCATTCGCTTTCTCGGTCTTGTTTAAAACCGCGCGTCGCGATGTTTTGCTGGTGATGGCCTCGGTATGGCTTGGTTTCTTTGTGACCAGATTGGGTTCGATGATGCCGGGAGCCGCCCAAAGCCAGTATCCGGTCGGCGTTTTTGTCGCAAGTTTTGTTGTGACTGCGGTGGCGAATGCTTACGGACGCATCTTCAACCGACCAGGCGCATTGATACGCGTGCCCGGCATTATTTTATTAGTGCCCGGCAGTATTGGATTCCGTAGCTTCAGTTTCGTTTTCGAGCGCGATTTGATGTTGGGGCTGGACCTGGCGTTCACCGTGGTGGCTGCCTTGATTGCGCTGCTAGCCGGAATTTTGTTCGGTAATTTACTTGTATCGACGCGACGCAGT
>JBDTTC010000239.1:0-11926 GCA_039930825.1 Arenimonas sp. | reverse complement strand
GTCTTCGCTTTTTTAATCGCATTCATCAGCTTTTTATGATGTTGCTGAATACTGCGGGCAGAAGCCGAATTTTTATCATCCCAGGATTGATCGCTGCCGACTACCCAGGGCAGGTCGTCGATGGTGATGGTGATGCGGCGGTCCGGCGCCGATGGGCTGCTTTCTACTGCTTGTGCGAATGGCGTTAAGCCTGTGAATATCAGAAAGCTTAGTACAGTGCGAAGCAAAGTAGCGTTCATGATTGCCTTGACGATTTGGTGAGACCATAGGCTAGCCTAATAGTCAGTCAGGGCCAAATGGATTTTCCGCATGGCCGCGTATCTCGCATTACTGCGTAGATGATTGTTTATCAGGCGATATGAAAAAATGGAGAGAGAGATGCTTTACGAAGACTATGATGCCCGTGCGAAACAGGTGGCAGCCTGCGTGGATGAAGGCAAATATGCCGAAGCCTTGCAGCTGCTGCAGCCACTGATTGACAGCGATTTGTCGGATATCGACAAGTCGATGATGTGCGTGAATATGGCCGTAGTCTATGAAAAGCTGGAGCAACCCGAGCGTGCTCTCGAGTGGTACGACCGCGGCATCGTTTACGAGGCGATCTATCTGCGCTGTCTCGTTGCCGAATACAAGGCGGCCTATCTTTTCAAGCTCAAACGGTTTTCGGAATGCCTGAGTATCTTTGAGGAGCTTTTGCCGCAAGGTTTTCAAACTGAAGCCGACAAGCTGCGCATGCGGCAAAATATTGAGTCGGCAAAAAACGCCATGCGTTGAAATTACAGGCAATAAAAAACCCGCGACTGGCGCGGGTTTTTTATTATTCTGTTGAGACTCTTAAACCTGCATCGCTTTCGCTACTTCGGCAGCATAATCTTCAACCACTTTTTCGATACCTTCACCAACGGCAATGCGTTGGAAACCGATTACGTCGGCACCGGCGGCTTTCAATGCGGCTTCAACCGACAGGTCGGTGTTCAGCACATAGGGTTGGCCGTACAGGGTAACTTCGTTAACGATTTTGGCAACTTTGCCGCCAATGATTTTTTCAAGAATTTCGGCAGGCTTGGACTTGTCTTTATCCGTCATTTTCGCCATTTCGATTTCTTTTTCCTTCGCTAAAAACTCGGCTGGAACATCGCTGGCCTTGTTGTAAGGAGGATTCATCGCAGCAATGTGCATGGCGATGCCGCGTGCCAGGTCCATATCGCCACCTTTCACTTCCACCAGCACGCCGATACGGCCGCCGTGGATGTAAGCGGCAACATTGTTGGCCGAGTCGATTTTGCTCATGCGACGCACTTGAATGTTCTCGCCGATTTTTGCGATCAAGGCTGCACGTGTTTCTTCCACGGTGCCGCCTTCAACGGCTGCCGATTTCAGTGCTTCGATGTCATTCACGTTCAAGGCTGCTTTCGCGACGGCTTGGGTGAAATTCAGGAAGTTGACGTCTTTGGCAACGAAGTCGGTTTCGGAATTGATTTCAACCAGTACTGCCTTGCCGCCTTCGGAAGCCATTTCAATACGGCCTTCAGCTGCAACGCGGTCAGATTTCTTGTCGGCCTTGGCTAGGCCTGTTTTACGCAGATATTCCATAGCAGCATCGATGTCACCTGCATTGACTGAAAGTGCTTTTTTGCATTCCATCATGCCGGCGCCGGAGCGCTCGCGCAGTTCTTTTACTAAACCGGCTGTAATTTCCATGTGTTACCTCTCTGTTCTATAAGACAGCGCGGCAGCCGAAGCTGCCGCGTGTGGATGTGACTCAAAAAATAAAACGAATTACTTGGCGTCGCGTTTGTCAGCACGTGGAGCAGCGCCGTCACGGCGTGGTGCGCCTTTCTTGGCAGGTGCTGGCGGACGACGTGGTGCGCCTTTCTTGTCTTCCTTCGCGATTGGGTTGCCTTCGGCATCCAATTCAACGAATTCGTCATCGCGTGCTGCCATTTGCGGAGCAGCGGCTTTGCCTTCCAATACACCGTCGGCAGCAGCGCGAACATACAACTGCACAGCGCGGATGGCGTCGTCGTTGCCCGGGATTGCATAGTCAACGAGGTTAGGGTCGTAGTTGGTATCAACAACGGCGATAACAGGAATGCCGAGTTTTTTGGCTTCCTGCACGGCGATGTCTTCGTGGCCGATATCGATAACGAACAGGGCGTCTGGCAGACGATTCATGTCCTTGATGCCGCCCAATGAGGCTTCGAGCTTGTCACGTTCGCGACGCAGGCTCAGCACTTCGTGCTTAACCATTTTTTCGAAGATGCCGTTGGTTTCGTTGGCTTCCAGTTCTTTCAAACGGGCAACCGAGGCTTTAACGGTGCGGAAGTTGGTCAGCGTGCCGCCCAACCAGCGCATGCTCATATAAGGCATGCCGCAACGGGTGGCTTCTTCTTTGATCGAATCGCGGGCCGAACGCTTGGTGCCGACGAACAAAATGGTGCCGCGCTTTTGGGCAATGGCCGAGATGAAGTTCATCGCGTCATTGAACAAAGGCATGGTTTTTTCGAGATTGATAATGTGAATCTTGCCGCGAGCACCGAAAATGAACGGGCCCATCTTTGGATTCCAGTAACGGGTTTGGTGGCCGAAGTGAACGCCGGCTTCCAGCATTTGACGCATAGTGACCTGGGGCATGTGATGCTCCTAAAAGAATGAAATCAGGGCGGTCAGGCAATGATTTCGTGGTTGGGCCTCCACACGGGCTCCGTTCCGAACCTGGTAAACCAGGCACCCCGGGACGGGAATCTTCCATGTGTGTGAATTCACCGATAACGTTCGGCGTGGACGGCTTCAGGGCAGGCCCCTAGCAAGCCCGCGATTATAGCGGGCCTATCCCCTCATAGGCAAGTATTTGCTGGCTTTAGCCAAGTGAAGTCCGCAGTTTTGCTGCTTTGGCAGCTTTATCCGTGATTGCCTGCCATTGCTGGGTCTGGATGTCTTCGCGGCTTGCGACCCAGGAGGCGCCGACACAGAGGATATTGGCCACTGCCAGGTAATTCGGGGCTGTTTCTAGACTAATGCCGCCGGTCGGGCAAAAGCGGGCTTCGGGAAACGGACCGTAAAGCGCCTTGGCCAGTTCGATGCCATTAATGACCGAAGCAGGAAAAAGTTTGAATTGATGCAAGCCGGCTTCCATTCCCAGCATCAGATCCGATGCACTGGCGATGCCGGGTAGCAGGGGTAGTTTTATGGTTTGTGCCGATGCCACCAGTTTTTCGCTAAGCCCCGGCGAAATCGCTATACGGGCGCCTGCCGTTGCCGCGGCCTGTAATTGTTCGGCATTGGTTACGGTGCCGACGGCAATTTGAATATCGGGTACATCGCGTGCGATGCGTTCAATACTTTTTAGTGCTGCATCGCTACGCAAGGTAACTTCGATAACGCTAATGCCGCCTTCGAGCAAAGCATTCGCCAATGGTACGGCATGGTCGGGATTGTCGATCACGACCACCGGAATGACCGGCGAAGCGCGAAGGAAATCATCAATAATTTTTTTCATTCCATATCCAGAAAATATAAATAGAACAAGGACAACTATAATTAAAAAAATTTTACATGTCGTTCCCGCGTAGGCGGGAATCCAGTATCTTCGCTTGCAAGCATCGACGTCACTAGATTTGTGCCCGTGCTGGGATTAAGAACTAAAGAATTTTGATGAATTTAAAAAAGTACACTAGCGCCTTCATCTGCAGGGCTGACTATCGCACGGAAGTTCGCAAATAACTCGCGACCAAAACCATGCTGGTGAGATGTGTTCGACACGGTGGCAGATGGACGTGCCGCAAATTCTTCGTCACTTATCAAAACATTTAATTCACCGGTCACCGCATTCAGACAAATCAGATCGCCGTCATGAATACGTGAGAGCGGTCCATTTTTATCTGCACTTGGCGTGATGTGAATCGCCGCCGGAATTTTTCCCGAGGCTCCCGACATGCGACCATCGGTAATCAAAGCAACGCTATGGCCTTTGTCTTGCAGGCTAGAAAGCAGCGGAGTTAGTTGATGCAATTCCGGCATGCCATTGGTGCTTGGCCCCTGAAAGCGAACCACGGCGACCACGTCGCCGGTAATCTCTTTCGCCTTGAAGGCACGGGCGAAATCTTCCTGGTCATCGAACACGCGTGCAGGTGCCTGCACAATATGATGTTCGGGTTTCACGGCCGATACCTTGATCACGCCCTGTCCTAAATTACCTGCAACGACTCTCAATCCGCCATCGGGAGTAAATGGTTCGGACAGTGATCTCAGAATTCCGGTGTTACCTGACATTTTTGGCGGATCACGCCAAACTAATTTATCGTCGATCAGCACCGGCTCTTTTGCGTAATGCTCCAATCCTTTCCCCCAAACCGTATTGACATCTGCATGCACCAGCCCGGCATCGATCAATTCACGCACAACGAAGGCCATGCCGCCAGCCGCATGAAAACCATTCACGTCGGCGACACCGTTCGGATAAATTCTTGCCATCAACGGTGTTGCTGCCGAAATATCCGCCATATCGTGCAGGGTAAGACGAATGCCGACTGCGCGTGCCATCGCGATCAGGTGCAACATATGGTTGGTTGAACCACCCGTTGCCATCAGGCCGACCACTGCATTCACAATGGATCGTGCATCGATGATTTCCGCGAAGGGTAGGTAGTTTTCCGGGTTCAGTGCGGTGGTTTTTGCAGCGCGCTCAACGGCGGCCTCGGTAAGTGCGGTGCGCAAAGGCGTGTTCGGCGGAATAAATGCACTGCCAGGAACATGCAGGCCCATTATTTCCATCAGCATCTGGTTTGAATTGGCGGTGCCATAAAACGTGCAAGTACCGGGTGCGTGATACGAACCGGCTTCTGCTTCCAGCAGTTCTTCGCGAGTCGCTTTTCCTTCTGCATAAAGCTGGCGAACTTTTGCTTTTTGCGGATTAGGAATGCCGGACGGCATTGGACCGGCCGGTACGAACAAGATTGGCAGATGTCCGAAAGCGGCAGCACCGATGAATAGACCCGGCACGATTTTATCGCAGACACCCAGCAGTAAGGCTGCATCAAAAGAATCATGGCTTAGCGATACCGCCGTTGCCATTGCAATCACATCGCGACTGAATAATGAAAGCTCCATGCCGGGTTGCCCCTGCGTAACCCCGTCACACATGGCGGGTACACCGCCGGCGACTTGTGCCGTAGCGCGAACATTTCTAGCGGCATTGCGAATGATGTCCGGGAATTTTTCAAAAGGTTGATGCGCCGACAGCATATCGTTGTAAGCGGTAACGATGCCTATGTTCGGCCATGCGGCGACCTTTAACGCGTTTTTATCAGTGCCGGAAGCTGCGATGACGTGTGCCAGATTCGAGCACGACAAACGACCGCGTGCAGGGCCATTGGGTTTGGCTGCCCGCATGCGGGTTTCGTAATCTGCACGTAAATCGCGACTGCGTTGCTCGATGCGCTGGGTGACTTCAGCGATAACTATATTGAGTGCCACTTATTTACTCCAATAAACTTCAACGGCAGGAGAATTTGCCGTGAATAAAGCGGCGATAGGCAAACGATGCGAATTACCTTCGGTGATTGCCTGTTTCAAAATCAGGCGTTTTTTCTCGCCGGTGATCGCCAGAATAATACGCTTCGCGCGTTGAATATACGCCAGGCTCATCGACAAGCGAGGGTGCGTTGCGTGATCAGGCATCGGGCTAATGGGGAACACGAAACGCGAGCCAGTTGTCGAGATCGCATGATCAAATTCCGTACCGCTTGGAAAAAGCGAAGCGAAATGCCCGTCTTCTCCCATGCCCAGCAACACGACATCCATTACTTCGTTAATAGCTGCCAGTTTCTGGTCGGCGGCAATGGCGGCTGATTCAAGATCGGCTTTTTCAGACCATAGGCCAATAATGTTTTTTTCGGCAAGGGCATTGCCAGCAAATGCTTCGCGGATATTTCGTTCGTTACTGTCGGCATGATTATTTGCGACCCAGCGCTCATCGACCAGCACTAACTTGATCCTATTCCATGCTAATTCTTTTTGTGACAGTGCCTGATAGACAGGCATCGGCGTTGTGCCGCCGGATAGTCCAAGCAGCACATGCCCTTGCGACAAACTTGCCGATTGAAGCGTGCCTGCCAAACGTTGCACCAATGCTTCATTAAATTTTTCGCGATTGGCAAACTCGTGCCATGCGCCCGGACTATCAATCATCCCAATGCGCCTTTGATCGTTGTTTTAGTTCTTCCGCTTCTTCTGGGCCCATCGTGCCGGCGGCGTAAAGTTTTGGTTTCATGCCAGCGTCCTGCCAAGCGCGATGAATGCCGTCAATCCATGACCAAGCCGCTTCCAGTTCATCGCGACGGACAAACAAAGTCGAATTTCCGTTGATGGCATCAAGCAGCAATCGTTCGTAGGCGATTCGCTGGCGCGGTGTCTCGAAAGCTTCGGTCAGCGATAGATTCAAGCCGACCGGATGCAATTGCACGCCATACAGCCCCGGTTCCTTGTTCATCAATTCCAGCGTGATGGTTTCTTCCGGTTGAAGGCGGATCACCAGGCGATTCGGCTTCACCATATTATTACCGTCGCTTTCAAAAATATTATGCGGGACCTGACGGAACTGCACGATGATTTCGGTGAAGCGGGTTGCCATGCGTTTTCCCGTCATCAGGAAAAACGGAACACCTTTCCAGCGCCAGTTGTCGATGTGCGCCTGAATGGCAACGAAGGTTTCGGTTTTACTGCCAAGTACGGCACCGGTTTCCTGCAAGTAGCCCGGCACCGGCGCATTATCATAGGCACCTGCAACGTATTGCCCGGCAACGGTTGTTTTGTGGACATTGTTTGCTTTTATCGGACGCAGGCTTTGCAATACTTTTACTTTTTCATTACGAACCGCATCGGGCGAGAGACTCGATGGTGGTTCCATAGTCAACAATGCGAGTGTTTGCAGAATATGGTTTTGTACCATGTCGCGTAACGCACCAGAATCGTTGTAATAACCCCAGCGTCCTTCAAGACCGACGGTTTCGGAGACAGTGATCTGCACATGGTCAATCGTGTTGGCATTCCAGATCGGCTCGAACAGGCAGTTGGCAAATCGCAATGCCAGCAGATTCTGCACGGTTTCCTTGCCGAGATAATGATCAATCCGGTAGGTCTGCCTTTCATCGAAAATTTCAGCAACGGCATCGGAAATTTCCAGGCTGGTTTTTAGATCATGGCCAATCGGTTTTTCCAGGATCAACCGAGTTGACGGCCTTACCAGTTTTGCCTGATGCAAGTTGCGGCAAATCGTGGTGTAAAGCGCGGGCGAAGTTGAAAGATAGCAAAGCAATTCGGCATCGCTGGGAATATGCTCTTTCAGCTTTTCAAAAGCAGCGGCTTCATTGACATCGATGCTGACGTAATCGACTAGTTGCAAAAATGCATCAATGTTTTCTTCGGTATGTGTTTTCTTATGACCAAATTGCTTCAATGAAGATTTCAGCTCGGCAAGAAAAATATCGGAAGATTGCGATGAGCGGCTGCTGCCTACCATCTTCATACCCGTGGGTAATAAACCTTCTGCATATAAATGATGAAGTGAGGGCCAAAGCATACGGGTTGCGAGATCGCCGCTTGCACCGAAAAGCAGTACTACCGACGTTACAGCGGGGCTAGTCATCCTTGGTGTTTCATCCTTGATTTGACATGTTTAATTAAAGTTCGGCCTTTGTTATCCATCAACTACGCTAATAAAACGGCGGCAAATAAACGCATTGCCGTTCAGACGAGGATACCGCTTCCGGTCTAATGGTTGCCGACCATTTCATTAAATCACTTCCTGGCGCTGTTAAACACGATGACGACTTTGCTATGACTGACCGTAATTCTCTGGTCGTGCCGCGCCTTTAATGTTGTTAGGACTCATTGGCATCGAGCAACAAGTAATGCCTGTTTTCCGAGCTTCGTCGGCGCATTTTAATGTGGTTCAAAATGGCCAATACTTACCAGCTGCCGACTAACCGGCATCTGGGTTGCCTATGTCGCCAATGAGTGGCTGCGCGGCCTGATTATGGCGCTGCGCTGGTTTTCACGCGGATGGCTTGCTCATGCACGCGCTAGCCTGAAGCGGGTTTAGACGCTTTCTAGACTAATTTTCAGGCGTTTCGGCTTATAATGCCGCCATGAAAATCACCATCAAAACCCCCGAAGATATCGAAAAAATGCGTGTTGCCGGCCGTTTGGCGGCCGAAGTGCTGCAAGTTGTGGCGCCGTACGTGAAGCCAGGCGTCAGCACGGCTGAACTCGACCGCATATGTTTCGAGCATATTGTGAACGAGCAAAAGGCCATTCCGGCCAATGTTGGTTACAAGGGTTTTCCGGCCACGATTTGCAGTTCGGTCAATAACGTGATTTGCCACGGTATTCCTAGCCCGCTGAAAATTTTAAAAGATGGTGACATCGTCAATATCGATGTCACGGTTATCAAGGACGGTTTCCATGGTGATACCAGCCGCATGTATGTTGCAGGCGAACCCTCGGTGATCGCCAAGCGTCTGGTCGATGTAACCCGCGAAGCCATGTTCAAAGCGATCAGGATCGTGAAACCAGGAACAACACTGGGTGATATCGGTCATGCGATTCAAACCTATGTCGAAGCGGAACGTTTTTCGGTCGTGCGTGAATATTGCGGTCATGGTATCGGCCGTATTTATCACGAAGACCCGCAAGTTCTGCATTATGGTCAGCCCGGTACCGGCGTCATCCTGAAAGAAGGGATGACCTTCACGATTGAGCCGATGGTCAACCAAGGTGCACGCCATACACGCTTAATGCCGGATGGATGGACCGTGGTCACGAAAGACCGCTCCCTATCGGCGCAATGGGAACACACCGTCTATGTCACTCATGACGGTGTGGAAATTCTCACTCGCGTTCCGGGTGACGATAACGAGCTATGAGTGAATCAGTACGCTTGGCCGATTTAACAAGGGCCGAGCGATTGGCTCAAGCGAGCACAGCCAATGAATGGCGCGATGCCGCGCGAGAAATGCTGGCAGAGCATCTGCAGCAATTACGTGAGCGTTTCGAAAAAAACGAAGCCATCGAGAAATTGATTGGTGCGCGTTGTGCCATTGTTGACACCCTCGTGCAATCGGCTTGGCAACGCTGTTTCAAGGCGAATGAAATTAGTTTGCTCGCGACTGGCGGCTACGGTCGTACCGAAATGTATCCGCATTCGGATATCGATTTATTGATCGTTGCCAACAAGAAGCAGCAGAAACAACACGCTGCTTCTTTGTCGGGTTTTTATGCCTTGCTGTGGGATTGCGGCCTTGCCAGCAGCCACGCGGTGCGTTCTGTCGATGAATGCCTGCAAGCGGCGAAAGAAGACATTACCGTGTTGACCGCGCTCATGGAGTTGCGCTTGCTGGCCGGCCCGGACGTTATTCCGGATTTAAACAAACAGTTATCGACAAAAAATCTATGGAGTGCGAAAACGTATTTCGCCGCCAAGCGAGAAGAGCAACGCGCACGCCATGCCCGCTTCAATGATACCGCCGATAATCTTGAGCCGAATCTGAAAGAAGGTCCGGGCAGCTTGCGTGATTTTCATACGCTCAGCTGGATGGCAAAACGTTTGTATGCCGCCAACAGTTTGCATGACCTGGTGCCGATTGGTGTATTGGGCGAGGACGAATATCAAAGTCTGGAACGGGAATGGCGGGTACTTGCACGCCTGCGGTTCGGATTGCATCTGATTTCGAAACGCAAGGAAGAGCGTTTGGTCTTCGACCACCAGAAAGTGCTGGCAGCCTTGATGGGCTTAAATGATATCAGTACCGACAATCTTGCCGTCGAACAGATGATGCAGGGCTTTTTTCGCAGTGCCGCCATGATGCGTCGTATCAATGACCGACTGCTGCAACGCTTTGACGAGCAACTGGTTGGCAAGGTGAAAGTAGTGCCCGTGGCGAACGGATTTGAATTGCGCCAGGGCTATTTGGCCATGAGCCATCCAGCCAGTCTGCAGAACGGCATGATGAACGTGCTGCATTTGTTTGAAATATGGGCATTACAAAAATCCGATTGCGGATTGCATTCGGAAACTGCTCGCTCGCTGGCGGAAGCCTTGCCGATGATTCGTGCCTATGTCGAAGAAAGTCCGGAAGCGCACGAAAAATTCCTGCATTTGCTACAGCAGGAAACTGCCGTGTTGAGTTTGACCCGAATGGCGCGGCTCGGCGTTTTATCGCGCTATCTTCCGGCATTTGGCAAAGTCGTTGGGCGCATGCAATACGATTTATTCCATGTCTACACCGTCGACCAGCATACCTTGACCGTGTTGCGCATCATGGATGGATATATGCGAGGCCCGCTGGAAGGGTTTTCGATGGCGCACGAAGTGGTGCCACATTTACGCAAACCGCATTTGTTGATATTGGCGGGTTTATTTCACGACATTGCAAAAGGACGTGGCGGTGATCACGCCATTTTGGGTGCCGATGATGTTCGCGAATTTTGCGTAGCACACGATATTTCTACAGCTGATACCGAATTATTGGCATGGCTGGTAAAAGAACATCTGGTGATGTCGGTGACGGCGCAGCGGCAAGATATTTCCGATCCCGAGGTGGTCAATCGTTTTGCTACCCGTGTGGCAGATCGCGAACATTTGGAATACCTCTATTTATTAACTTGTGCCGATATCGCAGGCACCAGTCCCAAATTGTGGAATGCCTGGAAAGACCGCTTGCTGGCGGATCTCTATACGGCGACACGATTTGTTTTGCGGCGCGGGTTGGAAAACAAACTCAATGCCGAAGACATCATCAGCGATACCCGCGAGACGGCATTGGCGACCTTGATGGATCGCGGCGTCGATGCGGACCTGGTGCAGGAAATGTGGAAGTCGTTTCCGAACGAGGCATTTCTGCGTTATCGCCCCGAACAAATTGTCTGGCAAAGCGATGGCATATTGAAAAACATCGTGCATCCGTCGCAAATTCTGGTGCGTGGACATCAGGCCGACGGCAGTCTGGAAATATTTGTCCGCACGCAAAATCGTGACGGCTTGTTTGCCGCGCTGGTAGCGACCATTGACCGGCTTGGCATGAGTGTTCTCGAAGCCCGTATTTTGAATTCCAGCGATGCGTATGCGCTCGATAGCTTTCAGGTGCTGGCTGCAAAGGATGATCGCCATACTCATCAGGATATTATCCGAGCTATCGAGATTGCCTTGCGCGATCCTTCCCGTGTGCATCCGGCCCGCCGGATGTTACCGAGACATATCAAGCATTTTAAAGTGCCGACACGTATCGATTTTTCAACATCGCCGAATGGTTCGCGGACGCGTCTTAGTTTAGTGTGTACCGATCAGCCTGGCTTGCTGGCAAAGGTCGCGGCCCTTCTGCGAACGCAACATATGCGTGTGCATGATGCACGCATTGCCACCTTCGGCGAGCGCGTCGAAGATTTCTTTCTGATCAGCGACGAGCAAGATCGCGCTATCGTTGACGAACATATTCTGGAACAATTGCAAACGCACTTAATTGCCTGTGTCGAGGGAGACATACATGCCAAACATTGAAACACTGCGCCCATTTATCGAAGATGCTTTTGAACGTCGCGCATCTTTGACTACTGACGAAATAAACAGCGCAGTAAAACCTGCAGTCGAACAAGTGATGTCATTGCTGGAATCAGGGCAGGCACGTGTTGCCGAGCCAATTGCAAGCGGCTGGCAGGTCAATGAGTGGTTGAAGAAAGCGGTGCTGCTGTATTTTCGCTGTAATGACATGCAAGTCATGCAAGGCGCGCCGGGACCTTATTTCGATAAAGTACCCACCCGTTTTGAAGGTTTTGATGATGCTGCTTTTCGTGCATTGGGCGTGCGTGTAGTTCCGGGTGCAGTCGTGCGACGCGGTGCCCATGTGGCAAAAGACGTGATCCTGATGCCGAG
>JBDTTC010000238.1:0-6761 GCA_039930825.1 Arenimonas sp. | reverse complement strand
ATTCGTGGAAAACGCAGATATATAAAACCACGCGCATGGCCCAGGGTTATTTGAACGATATGAATGCCATGCGTGAGGGAACTCAGAAGGCTTCTGTGCGGGTTCGCATTGCCGGTGAGCAGGCTTTTCTCAATATGAAATCGCGTGAGCTTGGTCATACCCGACAGGAATTCGACTATGAAATTCCGGTAGCCGATGCCGAAGCATTGTTGAAGTTATGCGTCGGTGGCCTTATCGATAAACATCGTAATTACATCAAGCACGACGGCTTTGTTTGGGAGGTTGATGAATTCCTTGGCGATAACCAGGGATTGATCGTTGCCGAGATTGAACTGCCTGATGCAGATGCGGTCTTTGAAAGGCCGGAATGGTGCGGTGCTGAAGTCACCGATAAAATTCGATACTACAATTTGGCATTGGCGGAACGGCCGTTCGCCCAATGGACCACAGAGGAAAAAGCAGAATGCTAGTCATTGGAGTTTCCGGAAAAGAATTAACGCATGAGGAACGCGAATGGCTGCAGCATCCGCAATGCACCGGCGTGATTTTATTCACCCGTAATTTTGCTTCGCGCGATCAAGTTATCGAATTGACGCAATCGATTCGCGATGCCGCCGCACAGCCGCAATTGCTTTGCGTAGATCAGGAAGGCGGTCCCGTACAACGTTTCCGTGAAGGTTTTTTCCGTTTGCCGCCATTGGTCCGTTTTGGCCAGTATTACGCGCAAGATGCTCATGCTGCACTAACGCTGGCGAAAGAACATGCATGGTTGATGGCGAGTGAAATTCGCGCACTCGGTTTGGATTTAAGTTTTGCGCCAGTCGTTGATTTAGGCCGTGGTAATCGCGCCATCGGTGACCGCGCTTTTCACAAATCACCTTCGGTCGTTGCGGCGTTTACACAAGCCTATATTGAGGGCATGCACGAAGCTGGTATGGCAGCGACAATCAAACATTTCCCTGGGCACGGCTCGGTACTTGAAGACACTCATTTTGATGCTGCGGTAGATGATAGGTCGCTTGAAGTTTTACGTGTAGAAGATTTATTGCCGTTTGAAGCCGGCATAAAAGCGGGCGCAGAAGCGGTGATGATGGCGCATGTCACTTATCCGAAAGTGGCACCGGAGCCTGCCGGTTATTCGCCGCGTTGGTTGAATGAAATTCTGCGGCAAGAAATGGGATTCAAAGGCTTGATTTTTTCCGATGATATTGGCATGGCCGCTGCAACCGGAGTGGGCGGTGTCGGTAGCCGCATAGATGCGCACCTGGATGCTGGCTGCGATGTGGTTTTGGTCTGCGCGCCAAGCCTGGTAGCCGATAGCCTGAATGCCTGCGAGCGCCGCGCAAAACCGGATATTGCGATCTTGCAGCCGATGATGGGCAAAGATGAACAAACATTGGCGCGATTGCAGACACAATCGCGCTACCATGATGCACGCGCCAGCTTGTCTGGCCCTGAAATGGCAGTGAGTTGAGATGACTATCCCCGATCTGGCAACAGCCTTGGAAAACTCTGACGAATTATTTGACCGCGAAACTTTGCAGGACGCGATCAAGGAAATGGCAGTGTTGATTAACCACGATTACGAGGAACGTGATCGCCCGGTATTTTTGTCGGTGATGCATGGCGGCATGATATTCGCCTCGTTGCTTTCGCTCGAGCTCGATTTTGATGTTGAAGTTGATTATCTTCATGCCACGCGTTATCGCGGTGCGATGAGCGGTTCTGGTCTCGCTTGGCTGCATCGCCCGGCCACTCCTCTGGAAGGTCGTTACGTACTGATTGCCGATGACATTCTTGACGAAGGTCATACGCTGAAAGCAGTAAAACAATGGTGTGAAGATCAAGGCGCTATCGAAGTTCGTATCGCCGTGATGGCAGTGAAAGTGCATGATCGCCGCGTCGAAGACATCGATGCCGACTACATTGGCGTCGAAGTACCTGATCGCTATGTTTATGGTTTCGGCATGGATTATCACGAACAGGGCCGCAATTTGCCGGGTCTTTACGCATTGGGTTCGTAAGCTTTTAAATAAAATAGAATGCATTGTCATTCCCGCATTGGCGGGAACCCAGTGCCTTCCAGTAACGATTTTAGTGTTGCTGATTTGAAGAGTTGATGTTTAGTGTTTTTTATTCCGCGTTTCAGGGCAAAGCACCGACTTTTCGCCTGCGCGGGAACGAAAAAATTGTTCATTGTATGAGGTGGTAATGAAATCAGACATTGCTTTGGCAATTATCGGTGGTACTGGCCTGTATCAAATTGCCGCACTCGAAAATGTTGAGACCCTTGAATACGATACCGTCTATGGCAAGCCATCGGCCCCGGTTCGTATCGGCTTTCTGGGAGACAAGAGAGTTGCCTTTATGGCACGCCATGGCGAAGGCCATTCGGTGCCTCCACACAAGGTAAATTACCGCGCGAATTTGCGTTGTCTTAAAGATTTAGGCATCACCAGAGTATTGGCGATCAATGCCGTGGGCGGCATTACCGAGGCTTTCGGTCCGCGCGTAATTAGCGTGCCGGATCAAATTATCGACTACACCTATGGGCGCTTGCATACCTTGTCGGAAGAGCCGGGCAATGAAGTTCTGCATGTCGATTTCACCGAACCTTATTGCGCCAAATTGCGTGCGAACATTTTGCGCGCCGCCGAAAAAATCGCCATGCCGATTGTCGATATCGGCTGTTATGGCACCACCCAGGGTCCGCGACTTGAAACCCGTGCCGAAATTGCCCGAATGCGCCGTGACGGTTGTGATCTGGTCGGCATGACCGGTATGCCGGAAGCCGGGCTCGCACGTGAACTAGGTATCGATTACGCCTGTTTGGCGATCGTTGCCAACTGGGCAGCAGGTTGCGGCGACGGCACTGAAATTACACTGGAAGAAGTGTTGGCAAACGTGAATGTCGCCACGGCATCGTTGCCGCAATTATTGGAAGAAATGTTGAAGGTCTAAGGGCGCTGCTTGCTGCGCTCTGCGTCCCTCGATTCTCGACCCATGATCACAAAACTCCCCCGATGGGTTTGGACAGGTGCATGGATGCTTGCATTCATCGCAGGCATTGTGAACGTGGTCGGGCTGCTAGGCTTTCAACATCAGGCAATTACCCACCTGACAGGAAATACGTCGATGCTGGCAGCTGCAGTGGCTTCAATGGATGTCTCATTGGCGCTGCATTTTTCCGCATTGATAGGCTCATTCCTGGCGGGTAGCGCATTAAGCGGTTTCATTATTCAAGACAGTACATTACAACTCGGTCGTCGTTATGGCGTTGCCCTGTTTCTGGTCGCGATGTTGTTGTTCGTGTCGGTTCCGTTGCTGAGCCATCAAAGTTCGTATGGCATGTACACGGCTGCGTGCGCTTGCGGATTGCAGAATGCAATGGTCAGTACATACAGTGGTGCCGTTGTACGCACCACGCATGTTTCCGGAATGCTTACCGATCTCGGTATTTCTCTGGGGCATGCATTGCGGGGAATTCAGACTGACACAAGACGACTCAAGCTTTGTATCGTCGTTATTTCCGGCTTTTTTTGCGGAGGTGTTGCAGGTACTGTTTTGTATCATGCCATTGGCTATTCGGCGCTCTATATTCCCGGAAGCTTGACCGCTCTAGTTTCGATTGCCTATGAGACATTCCGGATCAGGAAGTCGCGCGCTTCCAATTGAAGTTTGTGAATCCGATCAGTTTTCGCCAGTGCAATTCAATAGTTTATTGAATTGCGTCCGGTTGCCGCGCGAAACATTTAAGTCGACGAAACCTTTAATGCCATCGAGTTTGCCTCGATTGGCGTATTGCCAAAATTGCCATTCGCGATAGTTATTTTTGTTTGGTTGTCGATACAAATCGCGAATCCAAAGCGGATTTTTCTTGAAATCCTTTTGCAGATAGGCCGCATAAAAATCCGAGGTGCTGTAAAGCACAACGCGACAGCCCCAAGCCTGTTCCACTAAATCGAGGAAAACAGTCAGTTCCTCGCGGAGCTCTTCCGGCGTAGGTCGCGCCTTGCAATTACCGCCGAATTCCAGATCAACTGCAGGCGGCAGCGAGTTTGTAGATGGCGTGCCAATTCTCGATAAAAAGTTGTTCGCTTGTTCGTAACCGGTCTTGCACAAGGTGAAGTAGTGATAAGCGCCTGGCAGAATGCCGGCGTCTTTCGATGCGTTCCAGTTGTGACTAAAATCTTCGTCCAGGAAATCCTCACCTTCCGTTGCCTTGATATAGGCAAAGCTAATACCCTGCTTTGCCAGTTTTTCCCAGTCGATCTTGCCCTGATGGTGCGACACGTCTATGCCGCGTATCGGAAATGCTTTTTCATCCGGATAATTCAGTCGTATGACGCCGGTTTTCAATAATTCGTAGACAATGGTTCCAACGAATAGAATATTCAGTAGCAGTATCAGGCCAATGATAGTTTTTATTCGTCTTGTCATCTTTGATTTAATCAGTGATCGAATTGTAGTCTCGCGAGTTCGGCATACAGGCCGCCTTGTGCAATCAGTTCATTGTGGGTGCCTTGGGCAATGATACGTCCTTTGTCCATCACTATGATGCGGTCAGCTTTAAGTACAGTCGCCAATCTGTGCGCGATAACGAGCGTAGTACGGCCTTCCATCAGTCGCTCCAGCGCCTGCTGCACGGCACGTTCACTTTGTGCATCCAGTGCCGATGTCGCTTCGTCCAGCAATAAAACCGGTGCATCTTTCAAAAGTGCGCGCGCAATTGCCAGGCGTTGTTGCTGACCGCCGGAAAGGCGGGCACCACGTTCCCCCAACTCGCTGTCATAACCCAGCGGCAATTCAGAAATGAAATCATGCGCTTCGGCACTACGTGCGGCGGTTTCAATTTCAGCATCAGTCGCTTCTAGTTTGCCGTAGCGAATGTTTTCGCGGGCAGTGGTGCCGAAAATGACCGGGTCCTGCGGGACTAGTGCAATTTGTTCGCGTAGAAAACCGGGCTCGAGTTGTTTTAGATCGATACCGTCGAATCGCACATTGCCGCTATCGGGGTCATGAAAGCGTAACAGTAGCTGAAAGACGGTTGTTTTACCGGCGCCCGACGGACCGACCAGGGCAACCGTTTCACCCGGCGCGATATTCAAGCTGAAGTTTTGCAGTGCTGAAGTATCGGGTCTGCTCGGGTAGGAAAAACATAGGTTGTCGAGATTCAAAGCACCTTTGGCTGGCATGACCAAGGTGGCAGGATGTTGCGGACTTTTAAGTTGGCTTTGCTCGTTGAGCAAATCATTAATGCGCGTCATGCCGCCACTGGCGCGTTGCACTTCACTCCATACTTCGGTTAGACCGGCTACGGAGCCGCCGCCGATCATTGCATACAATAAAAACTGTCCAAGTACACCGGCACTCATATCGCCTGAAACTACATCGCGTGCACCTGACCAAAGTACGGCAGTAATCGCACCGAAAATTATGACGATAAAGACAGCAGTAAGCGCCGATTGCATGCCAATGCGTTTGCGAGCAGCCTTCAGGCTGCGTTTCACCGCATCATTAAAACGGGAGCTTTCAAAGCTTTCACGGGCATAGCTTTGCACGGTATGCATGGCATTGAACGTTTCGCCTGCACGTGCATTGGCATCGGCGACCCGGTCCTGGCTATCTTTTGAAGCTCCGCGTACTTTTCGTCCCGATAAAGCCATCGGCAAGACTGCCAATGGGATGCCCAGCAACACATACATCGCCATTTTAGGGCTGGTATAGGCCAGCATTGTCGCGCTGCCGATTACCGTGATGCCGCTACGCAATGCAATCGACATGCTGGAGCCCACCATGCTACGAAGCAATTCGGTATCGGCCGAAAGGCGAGATAATAATTCTCCGCTGCGAGTGCGCTCAAAAAAACTTTGATCCAGAGATAATAAGTGGCGATAAAGTTTTTGCCGCAAATCGGCGATGACCCGTTCGCCAAGTAGTGACACGAAATAAAAACGTGTTGCGGTGGCAAGCGCCAAAACAACCGCGACCATAAGCAGCAAGCCGAACCAACGATCGATTGATCCACCCTTGGCAAAGCCGTGGTCGATCATGTTTCTTACTGCGACTGGAAAAAACAGGGTGGCGCTTGATGATATGGCTAACGCGACAAGCCATGAAACCAGCAAGCTGCGATGCGGTTTCAGGAATGGCAGTAAACCGCGTAGCGAATTTACTTTCTGGATCGGGGATTCGACTTTCGGGTCAGGTATGCTCATGGTCATTATTGTCGCACGGGCTTAGTATTGCCGAGCCCCTGCTTAAGTCATTTATTTTTGCGGTTAGAGTCAAGAGATATTGGGCCGGAATGCGGAAATGCAATTGCCAACCTTGCTCGTTGAAGCTTTCATCAAGTTTAGTCGCCTGATGTTGCTGCAACAGCATGTGTACGCCAGCGGTCAATGAAAAATCACATTGCAGTTTTGCTTCAAGCCATACGAGCAGCGGCTTGCGTTCCGCCAGCCGCAGGCATTCTGTTGCAGCGCCGCCATAGGCTCGAACCAATCCGCCGGTACCAAGATTGATGCCGCCGTACCAGCGCGTGACGATCAGCATCACGGCATCAAGCTGTTGGCCGTCAATCGCCGACAAAATAGGACGGCCGGCAGTGCCCGAAGGTTCGCCATCATCCGAAAAACGGTAATTCGTCCCCAATTTATAAGCCCAACAGTGGTGTGTTGCCGGCCGTCGTTTTGCAATTTCGAGAAAGCTCATAGCCTGCCCGATATCGGATATAGGAAAAGCGGCTGCCAGAAAACGCG
>JBDTTC010000237.1:0-6191 GCA_039930825.1 Arenimonas sp. | reverse complement strand
AATTTCAATATCGTTATGGCAAACAACATTCTCCAGCAGTAATTGCAGAGTCATTGGTGGAATACCTAGCTTGTTCATGCCTTCGCAATTCATTACTGTCAGCTGCAAGCCACTACCGTGCCTGACTTGCAATACTTTCAGATAAGCATCGAGAAATGCGAGTTCTTCCGGTAACGCTACCAAATCACTGTCATTGTGCAGCAACACATAGCGGAATATATCCGATAATTCGAGTAATACCGAACGGGCCCTGGCGGGATCTTGCTCGATCAATCCATAGACGGCATTGAAGCTGTTGAACAAAAAATGTGGCTTTATTTGTGCTTTCAAAGTATCAAGTTCGGCACGCGTCACTGCGAGACGCTGCTGTTCTGCTTTTACTTGTGCGATACGCCACTGCCTGAAGAAATCAAACAATAGCTGAAACAAGCCAAGTGCCGTACCGAACATCAATGCCAGCAAAAGGGTGAATACGATATGCGGCCAACCGAGTACATCATGCGAGCCCTGGGAGATTTCATACATCTTCATCGGCACATATACCAGCAACAAGTAGATGCAGGTAAAAATGAGCGACAAGCCGAGCTGTGTGAATGCCCGAAGCACGCCGGCCTTTTGCCATGTCAGGTGGCGGTCCAGATACTGCGAAATCCATCGTATGGCTTCTGCGACCAAGTAGATATTGACGATATAAAGACCAATACCAAACCAAGAAAACTGCGGCGGCTCATCAAACATCGCCGCCAGTTCTATGCCCGCCAATGCCAGTCCCGCAACGAGGGCCGGCACTAATAATCTTGCCAAGGTTTCAACACGCTCGGCGCGCATATCCGTATTTTCCATTTTAATAGTGTGCCTGCTGAGCAAGTGTGCGCCAAGGCTTACAGTGCGAAACCCGAAATATCGACTCTGAACCCGAATATTCAAGCCGCCAAGCATTCAACTGCGAGAACGAACTTGCCGCGGAAAATTTATACCGGCAACAACACGCGAAAACAACTACCGGTAAATTCAGGGCTTACATAACAAACACTACCGTCGTGTGCATTCGCAATCTGCCTGACCAGACTCAGGCCCAAACCAACGCCACCGTCTTTTTCACTGGCACCCGGCAAACGGTAGAAGGCGTCGAAGATATTTCCGCGTTCGTTTACCGGAATGCCGGGACCTTTATCGAGAATATCCAACTGCACAAATTTGTCGTCATGGCGTTTCAAGATGACGCTGATCGGCGAACCTTCGCCATAACGCCGGGAATTTTTACAGAAATCGAATCCCTGTCGTTGGCTTGGCAGTTCGAGCCTTGGGCTATCTTATTTCGGCAAGAAATTCGGAGACTTCTTATCAGGCTTGAACATCAATGCTTTTTCAATTTTGCCTGAGAGGAATTTATCGATAGTTGCGGCATCTTCAAAAACCACTGGACCGAAAACGCTAACCATGAGAAAGCTTTTCCCTCTAGAAACGAAGACTAAATTACCGATTTTTTTGCCTTGTGGATCCTTAACAAGATAATACTCGGTGTAACCGGAAGATTGCTTGACAGGCTCAATCTTGACTAACTTGGAACCGCCGGCCTGGACCCCGATTTTTGTTCCCTCAGGGAATTCCGAACTTATTTTATTGAATTCCGGTTCATTTTTACTTACAAAAAGCGTGGAATTTATTGCCGATCCATTCTGGATTAAATTTACATACATCAGAATGTAGGTCCCGTTGTCGTTCGTCCAAAAGGTATCGAATGTTTGTGTATGATTGGCGCCATTCGCTAGCATTTCTTTCAACTTAGCGTTTTCAACTTTGTCTTTTACAAATGGCAGATAGTCATCTTCGTTCGGCAACAAGGACTTTACCAAGGCCTTTGCTTCTGGATTATCGGTAGCTGCATGCAGGGGATTTAGCCAAAGCAGCGAAACCGTCATCAATACGCAAATACAGAATTTATTTTTCATCGCCCAGTCCGGAGAAATATTTTATCCATTGTAATTGATCTGGATCTGCCCTGGCTCGATATGGGCAACATCGAAACCCGCCAAAAGGATCGGGCCGGGGCCCGACCTACTGCTCTTGGTGTTTCCAAATGAAACTGCTGGAGTTATGCCAGGCGCAAAATTTTTATCTCGGTTTCCAGCGCCTCGATTTTTCGGTCCCGCTCGGCCAGCATTCCTGCCACATCCCCGGCCTCGAATCGTTTTGGAATATGTTGCGGGCAATTTGCGTCCCAGGCGAAAACATCAAGCAAAATAATCTGTTCGGCGCGCGCCTTATATTCCGATGGCATTAGCTTGGCCAATAGCTCCGCATCATTTTCGATGATACGAGCTTCGCCCCAGATTTTGACGCGCTGCTTGTTGGCATAATCGATCAGGAACAAATGGAACTTCGGGTTTTCGACCAGATTTCCGCTGGAAATGAATTGGCGATTGCCATTGAAGTCAACGAATCCTATCGTTTTCTCATCCAGGACTTTCAAGAAGCCCTGCGGGCCACCGCGGTGCTGGATATAGGGCTGACCTTCAAGATTCGCAGTAGCCAGAAAAACACTGATCTGCGACTCAATGAACGCTTTCAGTTCCTCGCTTATCGCAGTTTGCCAACTACCATTGCGCTCCATATTCGCGTAGGCACGTCGCGATCCTTTTTTTTCCTGAATAGCTTTCACCGCATCAGTAAAAGCGACATCACTGGAATAGAGAAGATTTTTTTGCATTACAATTCCTAGAATCCGAAATCGCTCAATGCCGCATAGTCATCCGGGCGACGGCCGGCCGGCCAGTGGAATTTTCTTTCCTCTTCTGTAATGGGCTGGTCATTAATGCTGGCAATTCGTAATTGCATCAAACCTTGTTCGTCGAACTCCCAGTTTTCATTGCCATAACTGCGAAACCATTGGCCGCTATCGTCATGCCATTCGTAGGCAAACCGAACAGCAATCCGGTTTTCATTAAATGCCCAGAGTTCCTTGATTAATCGATATTCGAACTCGCGATTCCACTTTCGATCGAGGAAGCCTTCAATCGCAACCCGTCCTTGAATATGTTCAGACCGATTACGCCAGCGACTGTCCGCCGTGTATGCCAATGCAATGCGTGCGGGGTCGCACGAATTCCAGGCGTCTTCTGCCAAACGAACTTTCAATATCGCGGTTTCGCGATTGAATGGTGGTAATGGCGGCCTTGAAGCATTAAGTGTAGTGCTCATATCAATCCTCCATGTCGATGGAAAAAATACAAGGGCCGGATCTTTTATCCGGCCCGGAATCGCGTAAATCAGGCAGCTTGTTTTGCAAGTACCTTCGGGAAGTCGATATCGGTTTGCGCCACGTTATTGATGTAGTTGGTCAATACGTTTAGTGCCACATTCGTGACGATTTCAATGATAGCTGCATCATCAAAACCCGCGGCGCGTAGCGTTGCCAAATCAGAATCCGACACTTGACCACGTGTTTCAGTAACGCGGCGTGCAAAACGTAATGCTGCGTCAGCATGTGCGTCGGATGAACGTGCATCGCGAGCTGCGTCGATTTCATCGCTGCTCAATTTGGCAACATTGCGGCCAAGATAATCATGTGCCGATAGGCAATAGTCGCAACCGTTGTATTCGGCGACGGCCAATGCAATGCGTTCGCGCATTTGCGCATTGAGTTTGCCTTTGGCAACGGCACCATTAAGCGACAAATAACCTTCAAGCGCGGCCGGGCTGTTGCCGACCAGTTTCATCAGGTTGGGCACCACGCCCAGTTGTTTTTTGACCGCATCGAGCAGTGGCTTCGATGCTTCGAGGGATTGTTCTACGCTAGGGATATTGATACGTGACATGGGAAGCTCCTTGAATTCTGATGGTTTTTAGTTCGGTGGGTATCGTCAGCAGTCTGGCGAGTGGGAGTAGATTAATTAAACCTGTATTTATTTAGAATCACCTTTATTTACAATTTATTATTCCGTATATTGGAATAATGGATAAATTCAATCTGATCACTATTTACATCGCCGTGGTGGATACCAATGGTTTTGCCGGTGCCGCCCGCAAGCTCAATATTTCTCCGCCCGCTGTGACACGGGCGATCAATGAACTAGAAAGCCAACTCAATGTGCGTTTGCTGACTCGCACGACACGTACCGTACGCGTTACCGATGCCGGCGCACGTTATGTCGAAGACTGCAGGCGAATCATTGCCGAATTGATTGATGCAGATGAATCCGTCGTCGGCACACATGGCGCGCCGCGTGGGCGACTGACACTAACGGCTCCCGTGTTGTTCGGTACGAAATTCGTGACACCCATCGTGACCGAGTACCTTCAGCGGTATTCCGATGTCAGCGTATCGTGTTTGTTTCTTGATCGCATCGTCAACATGATGGAAGAAGGCGTGGACGTCGCCATTCGTATCGGCGAACTACCCGACTCTTCGATGCAGGCCATTCGTGTAGGACAGGTACGCCGCGTGATCTGTGCTTCGCCTGCTTATTTGAAAAAGCATGGCATCCCCAAAAGCCCGGATGCCCTTCATGAACACACCATTATTTCGGCCAACAGCAGCACCATGTCACCCGAATGGAAATTATGGGAACAAGGCAAGCATCGCGTTATCAAACTGAAGTCCCGTCTATCTACCAGCACGAATGATGCCGCCATCGCAGCGGTGATCAGCGGTTTTGGCTTGACGAGATTACTTTCGTATCAAATAGCGGAGTTCCTGAAAGACGGACAACTGAAAACCGTACTCGGCGAATGCGAATCCGATCTCTTGCCTATCCATGTCGTACACCGCGAAGGCAGACACGCCTCGCAAAAAGCCCGCGCATTCATCGACCTCGCCGTTGAGCGCCTGCGCGCGAATAAATCGTTGAATTAGTAAAAGTGGGGCGCGTTTCATAGCAGTGTCCCTAATGCGCGACCACGTTTACGACAATGTAGATGTACTACGGCAATCTTTAATAATTATTGGGTCGATATACAAACTGATAGGCCCAAAGATCTAGCGAGGCTTGTCGCTACTTAAGGATATAGTCGGCGACGCTATTATTTTTCAATATGATTTGCTTGGTTCAGGCGTAGCAGGGTGCCCGAATAGCATCATATTTCTTTCCCATAACTGCAACGAACTTTGCGTAGGCTCGTCACTCGATAGCTTCCCGCCCTCGACCAAGGAAATTCAATGCAGATGCGTATTTCGACACTTGCGGTATTGCTCGCTACAACGTTCGTTAGCTTGCCTCTCATGGCCATCGACAATGGCAACTTCAGAACTAAGCCCTTGCAACCAATCACTCTCGCGGTATTTGGCGACTGGCCGTACAGTCAGTACCTGCTCGACAACGCATCCTTGCTACAGAACTCGGTCAACAACGATGCGAGCGTCAACCTGGTACTGCACGTCGGAGACATTCATTCAGGCAGCATGGCCTGCACCAGCGCTGGTTTTCTGCCGCCACTGCCGAATGCAAATCCGGGTTGGAACCAGGCTGTCTATACGCAGCTCCAGCGTTTCCATATGCCTGTGGTGTACACGCCCGGCGACAACGAATGGGTTGACTGCCACAAATCCAAACAAAAAAGCAGCGGTGATCCTCTGAAGGAACTCGGCAGCGTACGCGACCTCTTCTTCGCCCGCCCGGGCAAAACGCTCGGTTTGGCATCAAAGGATGTGTGGACACAAGCGCAGTACTTCGACCCGACGCATCCAACTGATGCGCAATTCGTCGAGAACGTGATGTGGGAAGATTCTCGAGTGGTATTTGCGACCATGAATATTCCTGGCGGATCGAACAATGACACGACGCCATGGACCGGTATCTTCGACAACCCGGCAGCGCAAGCGCAGGAAGTAGTTGAACGCACCAATGCCAATTTACGCTGGCTGCAGAAGACCTTCGATACCGCGAACCGCGACCATGCCCACGCGGTGGTGATCGCCGTACAAGCCGACATGTGGGATACCGAGGCGCCGCTGGATCAGTACACACCCTTCGTAATTAAACTGGCTAACTTGAGTGTGCAATTCGGCAAACCGGTGTTGCTGCTTAACGGTGATTCGCATGTGTATTTTGCTGACAAGCCATTAGCCGTTCCTGGCAGTACGACCGGCATGATCCACCATACCCAAGCAGTACCAAACCTGCAGCGCATCGTCGTGCAAGGCTCGACCACCGCACCAGGCGAGTGGTTGAAACTGACGATTGACCCACGCA
>JBDTTC010000236.1:0-2722 GCA_039930825.1 Arenimonas sp. | reverse complement strand
GGTGCATTGGTGGAGAAGCGCGAAATTCCACAATGGTTTTTGAAAATCACCGACTATGCACAGGAATTACTGGACGGTCTCGACACGCTTGATGGCTGGCCGGATTCGGTCAAAACCATGCAGCGCAACTGGATTGGCCGTAGCGAAGGTCTGGAAATCCATTTTGCCGTGGAAGGCGCAGATGATCTGACGGTATTCACCACTCGTCCCGATACCTTGATGGGCGTGACGTATGTTGCCGTTGCTGCAGAACATCCATTGGCGCTGGATGCAGCGAAAACTAATTCCGAATTGGCAGCCTTTATCGAAGAATGCCGACACGGCGGTGTGGCTGAAGCCGATCTGGAAACCCAGGAGAAAAAAGGCTTTGCCACCGGTGTATTCGCTATTCATCCGATCAGTGGTGAAAAAGTGCCGGTTTGGGTCGCCAATTTCGTGTTGATGAATTACGGCACGGGTGCGGTGATGGCGGTGCCGGGTCATGACCAGCGCGATTTTGAATTTGCGCACAAATACAAGCAGCCGATTAAGCAGGTCATCGCGATTCGCTCACCCTTGCCACCTGATGCGAACGCAGAAATTTCCTACGACGCCGACCTTTGGAAAGATTGGTATTCGGATAAAACCCGCAATGACACGATGACAGTGAATTCCGGTGCAATTGACGGTTTGAATTTCAAAGACGCCTTCGAAAAAATCGCCGGTACTTTGGAGTCGATATCGAAAGGCAATCGCCGCGTCAATTACCGTCTGCGCGATTGGGGCGTTAGCCGTCAGCGTTATTGGGGCTGTCCGATTCCGATAATTTACTGCCCGAACTGTCAGGCCGTGCCTGTGCCCGAAGATCAATTGCCTGTGGTATTGCCGGAAGACGTTGCATTCTCGGGAACAAATTCGCCGATTAAATCCAATCCCGAATGGCGAAAAACTACTTGTCCGCAATGTGGTCATGAAGCAGAACGTGAAACCGATACTTTCGATACCTTCATGGAATCGAGCTGGTATTACGCACGCTACACATCGCCCGGCGCCAATGATCTGGTCGATGAACGTGCGAATTACTGGCTACCGGTTGATCAGTATGTCGGCGGTATTGAGCACGCGATTATGCATCTGATGTACTTCCGTTTTTATCACAAGCTAATGCGCGATGCCGGCCTGGTAAAAACCGACGAGCCCGCGACAAATTTGTTATGCCAAGGCATGGTGATTGCCGATACTTTTTATCGCGAGGATGGAAAAGGTGGCAAGGACTGGATTAATCCTGCTGATGTTGAAACAACGCTCGATGAAAAAGGTCGTGTTGTCGGAGCTATTTCGTCATCGGATGGACAGCCGGTACTGATTGGCGGCACCGAAAAAATGTCGAAATCGAAAAACAACGGCGTCGATCCGCAAATTATGGTCGATAAATTCGGTGCTGATACCGTGCGTCTGTTTTCGATGTTTGCAGCACCGCCGGAACAAAGCCTGGACTGGAATGAACAGGGCGTGGAAGGCATGGCGCGTTTCTTGCGCCGGGTTTGGTCACAAGTGCAAAAACATGTGGCCGATGAAAAACCTGGCAGTTTGGATTTTTCGCAACTGACATCGGAGCAAAAAACCATGCGCCGCCAGTTGCATGAAACCATCCAGAAAGTCGGAGACGATTATGGTCGCCGTTACACTTTCAACACCGCGATTGCCGCTGTGATGGAATGCATGAATGCCTTGTCGAAATTCGACGACCACACCGGCAACGGACGGGCATTGAAGCAGGAAGCCTATGAAGCGATTGCCTTGTTGCTTAATCCAATCACGCCGCATACTTCGCATGCCTTGTGGCAGGCGCTGGGCCATTCAGAAGCTACGCTCGAAGACATTCCGTTTCCGGTGGTGGATACAAGCGCATTGGCTCGTGACAGCGTTACATTGGCAGTGCAAGTGAATGGCAAGCTGCGTGCAACGATTGAAGTTGCTGTAAATACGCCGAAAGATGAGATTGAGCGATTGGCGAAAGCCGAGCCCAATGTCGAAAAACATATCGAAGCGCAGACGGTGAAGAAAATCATCATTGTCCCGGGTAAAATCGTCAATATCGTGGTCGGCTAAGCCGTCAGGCGAAGCTACTAAGGAGTATCTAAATGAAGCGAATAATTTTTGCCGCAGTTTTAATTTTCAGTCTCTCGGCCTGTGGTTTTCATCCGCGAGGAAGCTTCGCCATTCCGGAATCGATTGGTGCGGTGCAGGTCGCCAATGCTGATTCCTACAGCATACTGACCGACGGTTTGCAAAGTGCGGTTGATCGCGCGAATGCCAACAAAGTTGGCGGCGGCGGGGCGGCAATTCTGAAAATTCATTCGGAAAAATGGGACACCAAGCCATTGGCTATTGACGAATTTGCGCAGGTACGTGAATACATTATGCGCTACAAGGTTTATTTCGATCTGACGGCTGCTGACGGCAGTGTGTTGCTGGAAAAACAGGACATCGAACTGTCGCGTGAATATACCTACGACATCAATGTTGCTGCAGGTAATCCGGCCGAACAGGAAGTAATCCAGCGTGAACTTCGCCGCGATATGCAGGCTGCCATTATTCGACGCATGGATATCGTGCTGCGTTCGAAAAAATAATTGTCGGTATTCATGGAACTGAAATTCGACCGATTTGAAAAACAACTGGCCTCTGAAACCCTGAAGCCGGTTTATCTGATTGCCGGCAGCGAGCCCTTGCTGGTACA
>JBDTTC010000235.1:0-3262 GCA_039930825.1 Arenimonas sp. | reverse complement strand
ATATTGATATGCGCGCTGCATTAGCCCACAAACAAAAACGCCGACTTTCGTCGGCGTTTTCTTGACTCACATCACTAGGTCGAAGCGATTAACGCTGACGTGCCTTGAAACGTGGGTTGGATTTGCAGATCACAAAGACCTTGCCGCGGCGGCGGACGACTTTACAGTCGCGGTGACGGGTCTTCGCCGATTTAAGTGACGACAGGACTTTCATGGATATTCCTTGGAGCGGGTTTACAAAGAAGCGGAAGTATAATCCAGAAAAAGACCGCTTGCAATACAAAGACTTGGCTGAAAAGCCAGAATAAACAGGCCTTTGGAAAGCCAGTGGAATCCACGGAGGCGAAATTAAGCCCATATCCAGCAGATTTATGCACTGTCTTTGCTTAATAAGTTCTGGCACACACAAGCACAAGTGAGTATTGGTAATAGCTTTCAAGGAGATTCCTGAACGCTTCCAGTACTTTGGGGCATTCATTACCCCGATCATTGGCCAAGTCAGGGTTCATTGGTCTTACCCGTGTTATAGCTCGATCACTGATCATCAAGTGAGCAAGAAATTGACCATCAAAGAATCGGATCTACCCCTGATGTTAGGCGAATCGCAGTATCGCCTGCTATGGGGCACCCTAACTGATTCAATGCTGGTAATCGACGAACACAGCGTGATTCAGTATGCCAATGCTGCCTTCAGCAAGGTGTTCGGTTACAGCCCGAAGCAGGTTATTGGCAAGCCCTTGGCGATGCTGCAGCCGGAACGTCTGCGTCATGGTCATAGCCATGGCATCGAACTCTATCTGCAAACCGGCAAACGGCGACTTGACTGGAGCGCTATACAAACGATTGGTTTGCATCAATACGGCCATGAATTTCCAGTGGAAATATCCTTTAGCGAAATTGATATTGATGGTCATGCGATGTTTGTCTCAGTATTGCGTGATATCAGTGCCCGCCGAGACGCCGAAAATGAATTGAAAGGCGCTATTTCGCAGCTGACTGCCACGCTTGAATCCACCCATGAAGGCATTGTTGTAGTGGGTTCTAGAAATCAGATGACGCGTTTCAATCAGCGTTTCGTTGAAATGTGGCATATACCGCAGGAAATAATTCAATCACGCGATGACGAGAAAATTCTCGGGATTGCGCTTGATCAATTGATTGATCCGATTGCTTTCTGGAAGCCGCTTGAAGAACTGAAAGAAAATCCTTTGGCGGAAAGTTTCGATGTACTGAAATTCAAGGATGGCCGCGTTTACGAACGGTTTTCGCGTCCGCAGCTACATGATGGTCAACCCATTGGTCGTGTCTATAGCTTCCGCGATATCACTGAACGCGTCAGATCCGACGGTGTACAGGCTGCTCTGTATAAAATTTCCGAGGCGGTGCATGAGGTTCCCGACTTAGCCAGTTTATTCCCCCGTATTCATGAAATTATCGGTGAGCTGCTGCCGGCCAGGAATTTCTATGTCGCGCTTTACGATGAAAGTACCGATTTGCTGAGCTTCCCTTATTTTATTGATGAATTCGATCCTGCACCGCCACCGCGCAAATTTTCTGAAGATCACGGTCTTACCTCACGGGTATTGCGTAGTGGCGAATCGTTATTGCTGACCCCGGAAACTTCGAAAGAAGTACCGCATTCGCCGGGGGCACAATATGTCGGTACCGACGGCATCGACTGGTTGGGTGTTCCCCTCAAGACCCATCGCGGGACTATCGGCGTACTGACTGTACAGACCTATTCGGGTTCTGTACGTTATACCGAGAAACACAAAGAACTATTGCAATTTGTCTCTGCACAAGTGGCGACTGCCGTTGAGCAAAAACAGACGGAACAAGCAGCACGTGAAAGTGAAGAACGTTTCCGCAGCGTGTTTGACAAGAGCCCAATTATTATCTGTTTACAGACTTACCCCGGGCATAAATTCCAGGAAATGAATGCTGCTTGTCTGGAAGCACTCGGCTACACCCGGGAGGAAATGCTCGGCCACTCATCGGTGCAACTCGATATCTGGACAAACAAAAGCGATCGGGAAATTTATTTTGATATGCTGAAAACCGTGGGTTCGGTGCAGAATTTCGAAACCACCATGCGGCGCAAGAATGGCGAACACTTTACGGTTCTATATAGCGGCAGTCTGGTGACTTTGGCTGGACGTTCGTATAGCCTGAATTTGATGCAGGACATCAGTGAGCGAAAGGTCGCTGAAGCCGCACTATTGCAAAGCGAGCAGCAGTTCAAGAGTGCGTTTGAATACTCGGCTATCGGCATGGCGCTCGTACGGCTTGATGGCAAATTCGAAAAAGTGAACTCGGCACTGGGAAACATCCTGGGTTATACGGAAGACCAATTGCTCCAACGCAGCTTTCAGGACATCACCCATCCCGATGACCTGGAAGCGGATTTGCATGAATTAAACAAATTGCTTACTGGTGAAATTAGCAATTACATGATGGAAAAACGCTACTTCCATCGCGATGGCAATATCGTACCGGCATTGCTCGCTGTGTCTTTGGTCAAAGACAAATTTGGCATACCGCAACATTATATTTCCCAGGTCGAAGACATCAGCGAGCGTAAACGTGCCGAATATTGGCAACGACATTATGCCGATACACTCGGATTGATCATGTCGGAAGCCCCCATTTGGGCAATACTCGATTCACTGGCTGCTTTTGCTGAACAGCAAGGCGATGGTTTGCTATGTTCGATATTGCTGCTGTCTCCCGATGGTAAACACTTGTTGCATGGCGCCGGCCCGAGTCTGCCCGGTTTTTTCAACATGGCAATAAACGAAACAGCGATCACTGCAGATGCAGGTTCGTGTGGTGCGGCAGCGCATGCCGGTTTGATGGTTATCGCCGAAGACGTCATGACACACCCCAATTGGGTGCCATGGCGCGATTTGGCAGCTCAAGCGGGAGTTCGCTCGTGTTGGTCGCATCCGATTTTATCGGTCGACAACAAAGTACTGGGTACTTTTGCGATTTATCGGCGCGAGCCATCGGTACCAAGTCCCGAAGACCTGAAGCTAATTCGTCAATCAGCCAGCCTGGCTGCCATTGCGCTGGAGCGTGTTCAACACAATGAAGACCGGCGTCTTGCCAAAGTCGTATTCGAGCAGAGCATCGAAGGTTTAATGGTGACCGATAGTGACGACAACATTCTGATGGTCAATCAGGCCTTCGAATCATTGACGGGTTACTGTGCCGAAGAAGTGATCGGACAAAAACCAAACATCGTCGATAGCGAAAAGGATGG
>JBDTTC010000234.1:0-4846 GCA_039930825.1 Arenimonas sp. | reverse complement strand
GAGCGGCTACAATGTGTTGCTTAATTCAACCGTCCGAATTATCGGGGGTAGCCCACTCTGACCCCTTTTTTTCCGCGTTACGATGATTTGCCCGCGTTACCGCGTTATCTAAATTTCAATAAAAAATCGATAAATACTTTTTCGGGAACATATCTATAAAAAGGCTGGCTTCTACATTTCAAATCAATATTACAAACAGGCTTGTACTGCAATTTTGTCAACTCAAATGGAAAAGCAAAATCTGAGTTTCCATAAATTAATCTTCTTTCCTTAGTTTCAGCATCCAATACGACATTAACTGGAAAAACGTTGGTCGCAATACTTTTATCTCTTCTAATATAAAATGTGGCCACATATTCGCAGCCTACACATAGCCCATTGGTTGACAAAACCGTATCAATTGCAAGGCTTTTACCAGCCAGTATTTTCGTCTGCGCGAACTTATACTTTTTTTGGTCAGAATTTTCGCATTCATTTTCTTTATTGCATAACTGACCGGATAAGATCTTAATAAATGCCACACTATTAGCAGGCTGAACTGTATCGAAAAAGTTTGACATATGAGTGCTTTTTGCTGTTGACTCAAATGTGATAAAAGATGCAAACAATGTGAATATAAATATGCTTTTTTTCATGGCTTTCTTGTTGCCCCCTTCATTTGATTATGCAAATCACGATATCGCGTTACTGCCTGTAACCCATAATATTCTGCTCTTGGATGTGGCGCATTAGCATCTATAGTATTCGGTAAATCATGCCCCATGCCATGTGCAATTTCATGTCCAGTTGCTTCGATCGCATTTTCTATGTTTGTTAACGTTAACGTTGTCTTTATGACTTTTCCGCTTTGATAGACCAAAAAATCCCCAGTGATGGGTATGACAGCATTTCGAAATAGCCTAACAATGCCATGAATTTCGCCAGTATTTGGATCTTTTTTGTTTCCATACTCGGCTCGGATGTGACCGATTTCGAAATTGTCAGGATTATAGTCTTCAATATCACATCTATATTCACATCGTATTGTCTGTACAAATTCGCTTTTGTCATTTTTATCTCGGACGGTAAACATGTAATAGTCCTGGTAATCCAACTCATCATCTTGTCTGTAGTCATCATTTAATTCGCCTCGCAAACCAAATGCCACTGTTGCGATTTTTTTTCGCCCATCAGGTGTCGATGAATCATATTCAGAGCTTGAATTGGTTGCACTATTACTTTTAGCGTTTGCCGACAGCGTTGCCTTAGCTAGCTGCCTGTTCGCCCCATTCCCTTTAGCGCTGCCAAACTTCGCAATACCATTCCCGTTTGGCTTCGCAGACGTTTCACATTGACCACTACATGCCCTTCTTCCGCGAGTTTCACTATTCGTTTCATTGGCAATTCCACCACAATCGTCGCTCCCAGCAGTGCAATTTTCTTTCTTTGCCGCATACCCCGTCGGATCCGTCCCACTCAACGGATTATTCATGATGTAAGAATAAGGATTCAACGACTGCGAATTTGTAGGCGCCTGAATAAACGGATCCACCCCTAAAAACCGACCCAACTGATAGTCATACATCCGCCCATTCATATGAATCAGCTTGATGCTGTTCAAATGCTCATGCGAGGTAAAGCCTTTCGGTGTAATCGCGGTACTCGCTAATTGGGATGCATCCGCCCACGTACCCGTACGCGGCGCTCCAAAGGCATCGTAACCGCGTGTTTCAATCAGATTGCCATTGCCGTCAGTGACGGCATCAACACTGCCTAAACGATCGGTCAGGAAGTAATTCAATACCCGTCCACCGGTACCATTGGTAACTTGCGCGTAATTACCCAAACTCACCTTGGTCTGGTTGGCAGTAATCCAGTCTTCGTAACCACCCACATACACTTTGCTGCCGTCGGTGCCGGTTTGGCGTGCCTTGGCATTGTTGGCGCCATAAATAAAGTTATTGATCACGGCACCACGTTGTAACTTCGTGGCCAAATTGGCGTGGTCGTAAATGGCAGCAAAACCGCCATTGTCGGCGGTCATATTGCCGCTGGCGTCATATCCGTAACTGCGGGTACTACCACCGATCAAGGTGACCGACTTAACGGCATTGGCACCACCGCCACCCAATCCACCGGTGGCCAGGTTGTAAGGGGTTCCGCTGGCTAAACTAAAATCGGATTTAAAGTTGAAGTTGCCGGCAGCATCGTAACCATAGCTCACGCTGGCACTGGCTGCACCGGTTCGTGTGCTGTTGGTAAGGCGATGCAGTTTGTCGTAGCTAAATGCTTCCAGTGTGTTGCCGGCCATACCCTGATTCAGTTCCTGGGTGGCAACATTGCCGAACACGTCGTAGGCGTAGTTGATCTTGCGAATCGTCACACCGTCTTTTTGATGGGTGATGGATTTGGTTTGTCCGTTCGGCCAATACGCGGTGTCTGTGCTGAGATTAAAACCTTTGAGCTCGCGGGTGGGACGACCAGCCGAATCCACGGTGACCGTTTGGCGATACACCGAGGCATTGCTTGCATTCCACTCTTCAGTGCCGTAGCCGTATTGGTTATAGATGAACTGCTCGCCTTCGCCATTGGGTTGGAACTGCGCCAGCACACGACCGTAGTAGCCGTCGTACTGCAAATCATTAACGTAGGTGCGGGTGGTACCGCTGCCGGTGTTTTGCAGGGTGGTCAAGCTGATCGGACGAATCAGGGCATCGAAGCTGCTGTTTTCCTGCCGCTCAATAACGCCATTGATCGTTCGTTTGCTTTGTGCCAATTGACCCTTCGCACCGCTTGGGTCGTAAGACCAGGTATCGACAATCGCATCGTTCACGCCATCACCGGTTTCATCGGCGGTGACGGTGAATTGTGTTTTGCGACCGAGCTTGTCGTAGGTGGTGGTGCTGGTAATGCCGCGAGCATCGGTTTGCGTGAGCACTTCACCCAAGGCGTTATAGGTGAAATTGCTGATGCCCTGATTCGGATCATTCACGCTGGTGCGTTGACCGATAGCATTGTAGGTCGCCTTGATCTGGCTACCTTTGACATCTTGCAGCACTAGGGCCTGACCATTGCCGTCATACCAGAACTTGGTCACGCCACCGAGTGCATCGGTAGTTTCGGTATAACGGCCCAGCACATCGACGCTGCGGGAAAGATTCAGACAGTTGCTTGTGTTTACATCGAGGCTACCGCACACCTGGATATAGGTGGTGTCACCGTTGTAAGTATAGGTGGTGACCATGTCGCCACGGATCGGGTTTTGTTGCGGCGTGGTCTTGGCGGTCAGGCGACCAATCAAATCGTAGCTGACAAAATAATTCCACGATGGCGTATCGCCACTGCGATACGGTAATGATTGAGCAATGGTTTGGCCGATCGCGTTGTATTGGGTATCGGAATAGCTCCAGGTGCCATCCAGCAATTTACTTTGCGTGCGTAACACGCGACCCAATTTGTCGTGAGTACTGATAGCGGTCGGGCTACCGTCTTGCACGCTGGTCAATTGATACGCGGCGTCATTCAAGCCACAACTATTGACGCTGTTGTTGACTGTGCACCACGTTGCCGCGACTTGCTTGTCGGGCGCGAGATATTGCGAATCCAATGTGCCACGTGCTTTGACCAATACGGCCTGGCTAAAGGCATCGTAAGTGGTAAGTGTGCGCAGACCATTCGGGTCGGTCACGCTGATCGGCAAACCATCGCGCAAACGCACAGCCGTTGTGGCGGTATGGCCCAATGCGTTGGTAATCGACAAGGGGAAATAACCATCGCTGCTATAGGTCGTGCTGGTCGTTCTGCCACCGGCATTTTGATCGCCAGAAGCGGTGACCATTACGCTCAATGGCAAGCCATAATTGCTCGCTGCTGCAGGATAGGTATAAGCCGTGACTCTTTGCTGATTGGCAATACCGTTCTGGAAGGTTTCAGTCGCGAGAGTGCGATTGGTATTCCAGGTATAAGCCGTCGTGGTGGTTTGTTGCGGATTGCTTACGCCAGCCGGCAAGGGTTGATCGACACCGGGCACGATGCTGTTGGTCTGCTGGGTTTGCGTGAGTTTGTCGAGCCACCAGTTGGTGGTGTCGGCCGTGGCGAAGGTATTGCGTGTTCGCTTGCAGCTTAAATCGACATAATTACGGAAGTTTGTTCCGCCAGGGCCGTAATCAGCCGCTAAAGTGGTTTGTGCTGTCAAATTGCCGTTGGCATCGTAGCCCGACACAGAGGAAATTGTACGATCACAATTGGCTGAGTCCGCCGAAAATTCCACTTGAATATGGATGGGCCACGAAGACGGCGCCGCTGCAATTGCAGAAGCCAAATCAAAGCTTACCGTTTGCTTAAAATCCAGAAACGGGAACCGGACCGGATTGGTACCTGCGGCATTCGGGCCGCACGCAGTGGTATCGGCGCGATTGGCGCGATTGCACTTCCAAATGTAAGTCACTTCATTCAAGCGTGAGGCGGTGGCAAGGGGTTGATTGGCCCAGGTGGTTGCAATGTTTTCGATTCGGCTTGTCAGCGGATATTTTTGATGGAAAGTGGTGGTAGTACGCAACCCGGGTTTTATGGATGGGTTTTGTGGCTCAACCCCGGTGTAATCTTCTTCAATGATTTTTCTAAAGCCCTGAAAGCCGCGACCCTGCGTGTTGTACATCGCTTCGGAATAAGAATATCGCGTTTTATTGACGTTGTTGCCGAGGCCATTGCTTTGCGTCATTTCGGCGACGACTTGCATGGATGAGGTGAAGTACAAATGGCGACTATCAATATAACGAAGCGCGGAGTCGGCGGGGATTGAATACAGAGGTGTATCACTCGGGCCGCGATTGGCTTTACTGCTCAGCGGGTAATAAGTCCATGTGGT
>JBDTTC010000233.1:0-14491 GCA_039930825.1 Arenimonas sp. | reverse complement strand
CAATGCCAAACAGTGTTCGGGCCTGGAAGGCCCTCCTGCAAAAGCAGAAAAATACAAACCGGCCATGCAGATAACATTGCGGCGTTTGAGTTCCGAAATGAAATTCATCAAGGATTATCCGTAGGAGGCCGCTTGCGGGCGAAAGGCTCGCAGCTGAAAGCGGTCGGGCCCGAGGACCCTCCTACGTGAAGATTAAAAAAGGCTATTGCCACCATGCAGCGAACCCCTTGAATCACGTGTTGTCGTGATCGGTTTTCTACATCCCCAGCGGCATCATAGCTTAGCTGAACGGATTTCTGCGAAGCAGTTCACACGCTTTAACCGGTATTTTGCACGCCGGCGGCAATGCCGTTCACCGTGGCAACCAAGGCCTGGAATAATTCGTCTTCAGGCCTGTCGGCAGCCCGCCAACGCTTTAGCAAATCGACTTGCAGCAAGCTGATGGGATCGACATACGGGTTTCGCAAACGAATGCTTTGTGCAAGGCGTTGGTCACCCTGCAATAAAGTTTTCTGTCCTTTAATCGAAAGAATCGCATTCTGGCAACGAAAAAATTCATCGTGAATTATTTTGTAGTAATGCGAATGTGCTTCACCAGCGAGTAAGGAGTAACGTTCGAAAATCGCCATATCGGATTTCGCCAAGACCATTTCGATATCATCGAGCAAGGTCGCGAAGAACGGCCAGTCTTTTGCCATTTCCGAAATCGCAGTGTGACCATGTTTTTCAATGGCAGTGGTCAATGCACTGCCAACGCCATACCAACCGGTCAAGCCGGAACGATTCTGGCTCCAGGAAAACACCCAGGGAATCGCACGCAAACTTTCGACGCCGCCTTGATTGCCGCGTCGCGAGGGGCGCGAGCCGATGCGCAGTCGTTCGATGACATCAATTGGCGTGGCTGCCCTGAAATACGGAATCGAATTCGGATCGTCGTGTACCAGCGCCCGATAATGTTTGCGTGCATCGTTTGCCATTTCGGCAGCGAGTTCGCGCCAACGCGTTTCGCGTGGTTCCATCGGACGCGGTTTCAACGTGGCGCGTAAAACCGCGCCGGTCATCTGTTCGAGATTTCTTTCGGCCAATGCCCGCACGCCGTATTTGCGATGGATCACTTCGCCCTGTTCGGTCAGACGCAAATAGCCATCGACCGAACCGCGTGGTGAGGCCATCACGGCGCGTTCGGTTTTACCGCCACCACGGCTGGCAGAACCACCGCGACCATGGAAAAACACGATGCGAATACCGCTTTCCTGCGCTAAAGCCGTCAGCACGACTTGCGTGCGTTGCAATGCCCAGCGTGAAGCCAGAATGCCGCCGTCTTTGGCGCTGTCGGAATAACCGAGCATGACCATTTGCTTCATGCCGCGTTGTTGTAAATGTTCGCGATAAACCGGATCGGAAAACAGTGAACGCAAAGTATTTTCGGCAGCCTCGAGATCGGCCACGGTTTCAAACAGTGGTGCAATATCCAGCGGCACCTGTTTTTTCGTATCTGTGAAACCTGCCGCGGTTGCCAAGGCAAGAACGGCCAGGGCATCGGCAGCACTACGGCTCATGCTGATGATGTAGGGCCCGAATGCCTGCACGCCAAAGTGTTCGCGGGTTCCGTGCACGGCACGAAAAACATCAAGAACCGGTTTTGCGATTTCTGCTTCTGCAGAAAGTGAATGTTCTCTGCGTATCAGTGCATGAAGAATCGGCGCGCGTTCTGATGGATTGAGTTGCGAGAAATCCGGTTTCGATAATAATTCCGACAAGGCCGCATCGTGTATCGAAGATTCCTGTCGTAAATCCAGTGCCGCTAGATGAAAACCGAAACACTCGACGCGGCGAATAATGCGATTCAAGGCAAAGCGGCCCGCATGTTCACCGCGATGGCCACTCAAACTGGTGTCAATCAATGCAAGATCGTCGGTGAATTCTTCAACGCTTGCATAAGCATTTTCGCCATCCGCCAAACGCGCGGAAACCATGCTGAGTAATTCGGAATACGGCATATCGGCTTGGCGCGCGGGTAATGCCGCGACAACCTCCGGCAACAATGTCCGGTAATGCTCAATGCGATCAAGTAGTTTTTGATCAACGGAAATACGCAGTGTGGATTGCGTTAGCACGGTACGCAGCTCATGAACATCGCGCCGATAAGCCTGCAATACCATTTCGCGTTGCGCGGTCAGCGTGTCGATAATGGTGGCGGCGCCGACATTCGGATTGCCATCCATATCGCCGCCCACCCAGGTCGAGAATTTCAACACGCAGGGTAAGGCTGGGCATTGTCCGTAAGCTTCGGTAACGGCTTCTTCCAGCGCTTCCAGAAAGGTCGGCAGCACGAGATACAAGACTTCGGAAAGATAGAAACCGACATGTTCCATTTCATCGCGCACGGTTGGCTTTTCGTTCGGCAATTCACTGGTCTGCCATGCGGAAGTCAGCGAGACACGAATGCGTTCGCGATTTTTTCGGCGTTCGTTTGGTGTCAGGGCGCGATCAATATCGTCAATCAAACGACGCACGACATCGCGTTCTTTATTCAACAATACCCGGCGAACGGCTTCGGTCGGGTGCGCGGTAAATACCGGTTCGACGTGCAGGCGTTGAAGCACGGAAACCAGTTCATCGAGTGACACGCCATCGTTTTTTAGTTGCTCAATTACTTGGGCAAGACTGCCGGGTTGATGCGCGGTACTGGTTTTCTGGTAGTCGCGACGGCGGCGAATACGATGTACGCGCTCGGCAAGATTGACTGCCTGAAACCAGAGCGCAAACGCGCGAACTAAATGTTCGGCCTGTGCCAATTCAAGTCCGGTTAAATCATCGGCCAATGCATCGATAGTCTGCAGATTTTCGCGGCGCTGGATGGCGGCAACGCGTATTCTTTCAACTCGCGATAAAAATTCCGGTCCCTCTTGCTCCGCTAGAATTTCGCCAACGAGTGCGCCAAGTTGTTTGACGTCTTCACGCAGCAGCAAGTCAGTGGCGGGTGATTCCACCAATCGCAGTGGCGGATCTTCAAGGAGGGGAATGGTCGAGTTCATGATTCATCGTAATGCACGCAGACGTTCAAGTCTTATGTTTTATGGTGATTAAGCGATTCCGCGATGACGATACGCTCGTTAGGCAGCGCGAAAAATCCAGCGACTCAACGTGCCTGCCAACCACCATCAACCGGTAAAACAATGCCGTTGACGTAATCGGATGCTGCCGATGCAAGAAATATCGCCGCGCCACCCACATCGCCGGGTTCGCCCCAACGTGCGGCAGGAATGCGAGCGAGAATGTCGCGATTGCGGTTTTCATCGGCGCGCAGTGCCGTGGTGTTATTGGTCACCATATAGCCCGGTGCAATCGCATTGATGTTTAAACCCTTGCTGGCCCATTCGTTCGCCAGCAATTTGGTGATACCGGCAATGCCGTGTTTGCTGGCGGTATAAGACGGCACGCGGATGCCGCCCTGAAACGACAGCATCGAAGCGATATTGATAATTTTTCCGCGACCTTGCGTGATCATGTGGCGACCGGCGGCCTGGCATAAAAAGAAAGCAGTCTTGAGATTCACATCCATCACCGCATCCCAGTCGGTTTCGGTGAAATCGACCGCATCGGCGCGACGAATCGTACCGGCGTTGTTCACCAAAATATCGAGTCGGCCAAATGTCGAAAGCGTTTCATCAGTCAACCCCTGCACCGGTGCAAGTGAAGACAGATCGGCTTTGATGGCGTGATAGCGGCGGCCAAGGGCTTGTACTTTTGCAGATGTTTCGTCTTGCGATGAAGTACCCGCACCGACAATGTCTGCACCGGCACCCGCCAGTGCCAGTGCGATGCCTTGACCAAGGCCGGTGTTCGCGCCGGTGACCAGCGCGACTTTTCCTTCGAGGCTAAACAGTTTGGCTGGCATGGCCGTACTCACTTCAATTGGCAAATATCGAGTTGATTCATATCGGTGTAATCCAGATTTTCACCGCCCATGGCCCAGATAAAACCATAATTCTTCGTGCCCGAACCCATATGGATAGACCAAGGCGGCGAAATCACCGCTTCGCTATCGGCAACCACAAGATGACGGGTGTCATCGGGTTCGCCCATGAAATGCATGACGCGCTGTCCATCGCCCAGGCCGAAATAAAAATACACTTCGGAGCGACGATCATGCAGATGCGGCGGCATGGTATTCCAGACACTGCCTTCGCTGAGCAAAGTCATGCCAAGTAGTAACTGGCAGGATTTGCAGGTGGCCGGCACGATGTATTGATAAATCACGCGCTCGTTCGAGGTTTCCAGGGCACCACGTTGCAAGGGCACGGCTTTATCAATCGAAATATGCACGGCTTCGTAACGAGTATGTGCCGGTGTGGAAACCAGATAGAAACGTGCAACTTGCGTACTGTCGAGCGATTCGAAAACGACATTCTCGCTACCCATCGGCACATATAAGCCATCGCGGGTTTGCAGAATAAATTCAACGCCATCCACAGTCACTTTACCGGTGCCATTACCGACATTGACGATGCCCAGTTCGCGGCGTTCCAGAAAGGTTTTTCCGGCCGCCGAGGCCGGTGCGGTTTGTTTCGGTAATTCAATGGCTTTGTTAATCGGAGCTGCGCCGCCCACGACAATGCGTTCGTAATGTGTGTAATTCAGCGAGACCTGATCGTCAACGAACAAGCCTTGAAACAAATAGCGATCACGCAGTTGATCGTTGCTGGCACCGACCATCATGTCGGGGTGGGTGGCGTGATAGGTCTTGGCGTACATGTCAGCTCCGTAATGCGATTAGACGGCCAGTATAACCAGCTAAATCATGTTTGGTAACCGGTGTCATTTAAATAAACAAGAATCAAAACACGTGAGCGAATTACTTCGGTGGCTGGCAGGATTCCCGAATGACCAGATGCGGTGTAATAACCGGTGCCGAGGCCGGCTTGGCGGCGTCGGCCAACAACATGGCTGCGGCATGCAGACCCATATCGCGAATTGGCAGGCGCACGGTGCTGAGTGATGGCCATAAGCGGGATGCTATCGGGCTATCGTCGAAACCCACGACCGAAACATCTTCCGGCACCGAGAGCCCGAGTTTGTGTGCGGCTTTGTAAACGCCGGCGGCCATTTCGTCATTGAGTGTAAAGATTGCGGTCGGACGCGGATTCAATGCCAGCAAACGTTCGGCACAGGCAACGCCGGATTCGAAGGTATAACCACCTTCAAGCACATATTCTGCGGGCATCTTCATGCCGCGATTGGCCAGCGTTTCTAGAAAACCGCCACCGCGCTCACGGGTCGATAGGTAACGATGCGGACCGGTAATCATCGCAATATGCTTATGGCCGAGCGATTCAAGATATTTCGCCACCTCCACCGCACCTTTGCGGTCGTTGGTCGTGATCATCTTGGTTTCTTCGTCCAGACTGATCGCGGCGATACGAGCGTAGCGACAATCGTTCTCGACCAGCATATCGACCAGTTCCTGGTCTTCAGATACGCGCGGCACTAGAAATACGCCATATAACTTGTGCTGCAGGATGAAACGACGAACGCCTTCAATATAGTCCGCGTTCTTGCTATCGCAGGGATGCACGACAAGCTCGTAACCAGTGCCGCGTAAACTATCGAGCGCACCGTTCTGCATATTGACGATGTATTCGGCATTCGGATTGTCATACACCATTCCGATCAGGAACGAACGTCTGAACGCAAGCGCGCGTGCCATCGGGTCGGGCACGTAGCCAACATTGCGCATCAGGGTTTCGACTTTCAGACGGGTGTCTTCACGCACCAGCGGTGAACGATTTATCACGCGCGACACGGTTTTTTTGGAAACGCCGGCCAGTCGTGCAATTTCGTTGATGGTGGTTTTGGTGACTTGCTTGCCCGCCGAGCCCGCTACTGCAGGGCCGGCAATAATGGGTTTAGGCGTCACTTTTTTTGTCCGGCTGCTTGGCATGAAGAGTTTCGCTGAGGTGATTGACGATTCTATGCTAATGCCGCTGCTCGTACATAGCCGCTGGCATGATGGCCAAAGACTATTTCAATGCGGCGGGCAGCCAAAGCGAGAGTGCAGGGATAAAGGTAACCAGAATTACGACCGCCAGTGCCGCCAGATAAAACGGCCAGATGGTTTTGAGGGTTTGCGCCACGCTGATTTTTCCAATGGCCGTGCCCACGAATAATACCGATCCTACTGGTGGCGTAATCAGGCCGATACCCCCGGTCAAAATCAACACGATGCCGAAGTGGATCGGATCAATGCCGTAAGCCTTCGCGACCGGCAGAAAGATCGGTGTGCAAATCAGGATCATTGGCGCGAGATCCATAAACGTACCCAACACCATCAGAATCAACACGATCAAGGCAAGCACCGCGAATTTGTTTTCCGCGACCAAGCGCAAGGCTTCGACGGCGGCGGCGGGCACTTGCAGATAAGCCAGCAACCAGCCAAACACCGCCGATGCGGCAATCACGAATACGATCACGCCGGTAGTGCGCGCGGCACCGGTGCAGGCTTCAACAAAATCGGCAAATTTCAGTTTTCGATATATGAGTGCCGTCACCAATAGTGCATACACCACGGCAATGGCTGCGCTCTCTACCGCAGTAAACACACCGGCACGAATACCGATAAAAATAAGTGCGACCAATAACAATCCCGGCAATGCGGAAACGAGGCGCGTGAATACCGCTGCAAAGCCAGGGAAGGCTTCAACGGCATAATTTCTGCGACGGGCAATGATCCAGCCGGTGAACATCAATACCAGCGTCATCAGCAAAGCCGGTACTAAACCGGCCGCAAATAAATCGGCAATCGACAACCCGCCACCGGCTGCGGCCGAATACAAAATCAGGTTATGCGATGGCGGTACCAGTAAGGCAACGAGCGCGGCAGTGATGCTGACGTTTACCGCAAAATCGCGATCGAAACCACGCTGTACCATTTGCGGAATCATCGCACCGCCAATCGCGGAAACATCGGCAATCGCCGAGCCGGAAACACCACCGAAAAATAAAGACGACACTACGCTGACTTGTCCCAGGCCGCCGCGTAAATGCCCGACCAGTGCAGAGGCCAGTGCAATCAAGCGCTCGGAAATTCCGCCACGCAACATAATTTCGCCGGCAAAAATAAATAGGGGAATCGCCAGTAACGAGGAAGAGCCGGCACCCGCCGCAATTTGCTGTACGACGACAATTGGCGGTAGCCCTAAATAAAGCAGGGTTGCTAACGCCGAGCTTAATAGCGAATACGCTACCGGCACACCAATCGCGAGCAGCAGGGCGAAGCCAAGAAATAAAATCGCGATAGCCATTTTATTTTGCTCCCTTGTCGATCGATGCCGAATTCGGAATTCGGAATTGCGCAAGCGCGAATATCGCCATCAAAGCCCCGCCAAGTGCCAAGGGCAAGTACACGGCACTTTGCGGTAGTGGCGTTCCGGCCATGCGGATGTCCAGGCCGTCGAGAAATAATTGCATGCCCCAGAACGCGAGTGCTACGCCAATACATGCGATAAGCAGGCAGCGCAGTGCTACGCAGACACGATGCAAACTGGCCGGCATTGCATCAAGCAATAAAGGGAAGCCGAAATGGCTTTGACGATGCACGCCGGCCGCAGCACCGAAACTCATCGCAATATTCAGCAGTAACAATGCGAGTGGTTCGGTCCAACCCGGAGAATCATTCAGCACATAACGCGCAATGACTTGCCAGCCTTGTACCAATACCACGCCGATAAGTGCCGCTGCAGCAATTGAAATGGCGAGCTGCGCCAATCGGCCGAGCGGGCTATAGGAGTTTTCGGGCTTTACGTTATTCGATTCGTTCATGCCTGCTCTCGCCTACGCCAGTTCACGAATGTTGCGATAAAGTATTTCGATTGCTACGTCTTTTCGGTATTCGCCCAACAAAGGTTCTGCAGCCTTACGAAATGCCGGGACATCGACGGCATTCATTTGCACGCCTTGTTCTTGCAAAGCAGTGCGCGAGTCGTCCGCCGTTTTATCCCAGAGGGCACGCATTACATTCACCGAGGCGCTTGCAAGCCGACGCAATCGCTCCTGGTCGGCCGACGGCATGGCATCGAAACGAATTTTCGAAATCACCAGCACATCCGGCGCATAGGAATGTTCGGATTGCGACCAGTAGTGTGCAGCTTCGAATTGCCGACTGTAATGGAAACTCTTGATATTGTTTTCGGCGCCGTCGATCAAATGCGTTTGCAAGGCTGAAAAAACTTCTCCGTACGAAAGCGGCGTCGGATTTGCACCGAGGTCACGGATCAAGTCCATGAAAATATCCGAAGGTGGAACCCGTAATTTCAAACCCCTCATGTCTTTAGGTTCGTGAATCGCGCGCCGCGTATTGTAGAAACAACGCGCACCGCTATCGTAAATCGCAAGTCCGATTAATCCGCGTTGTTCAAAGCTGCGCAATACTTCAGCGCCTACTTTGCCGTCAATCGCGCGTCGTAAATGCGCGACCGAATCGAACACATAAGGCAGACATAAGGCACGCGTCAGCGGGAAAGCATTGTTCAGGCCACCGGTATAAACACGGGTCAGATCGATAGCACCAAAGCGCGCCATATCGATCGCTTCCGATTCGCGGCCAAGTTGACCGGCGGGGTATTGCCGGATGGAAAACCGACCATTGGTTTCTTTCGATAATGCCTGTCCCAACCATTCAACGGCCTTGACGGTCGGATAATCTTTTACATGTACATCGCTTGCCGTCAGCACACCACTATCGGTATTGGCGAATGTCGAGGGAATAAAAGACACGGCCGCAGCAGCACCGAGCCCGCCCAATAATCGACGGCGAGTATTCATTCGCTTGGCTCAAACGGAACCGCGACAACCGCATGGCAATCAATGGCACCGAAGGCTCCGAATTCGATACGTGATTTTTGTCCGACTTTAATATCGTGAATACCGGTCGCAGCACCTGTAGTAACGAAGCTGCCTTTCTTCAACGGAAAGCCTCGGCGTGCGCAGCGATTCAAGGCGAACACCAGCGCGGCAAGCAAACCGCCGGGAACCGATGCCGCACCGCCTGTGCCGACGGAAATATTTTCGATAAAGGTTTCGCAGACCAGAGCGGTTTCTGCATAGCGCTGCCAGTTGGTAATTTCGGGACCCATGATCAGACCAGCATTGTTACCGAAATCGGAAGCGACCACGGCGGGGCCCAATTTATTGATCGTGGCCAAGGGACTGCCGGCGGTTTCGATACCGATATGCAAAGCCCGCACAAGCCGGGCCGCCTCCTCGCTGGTCCAATCGGTATTGCCGGGATCTGCGTCTTTGCCCAGGATGAAAATGTATTCGGCTTCGACGGCTGCAAAACCGCCGGTAAAGACCGGAAAAGCGACTGAACCGCCCGCAATGGCGGGCCAAACGGCCCGGGAAAACACCGGTCCGGTAACGCGGTCTTCATGGGAGTCATCGCGGCGGCTTGGTGCTATATAACCGACTTTCCAGCCCGCGATTTGGTCAGGCCACAGCGATATTGCAGCATCCTGATACGCATAACCAGCAGCCAGGGTGGTTGGAATTGTGCCCGGAAAATCCGGCAAAGAGCGGCCAGCCAGCCTGGCAGTCACCAGACTAAGCGCCGTGGCCTTGGTTTCAAGCGGAATTTCGTGAAGATTGCCGACGCTTGTCAATGCGATTTCCCTGATTCTACTGAGATCTTGCTGTCCTGGCCCATCGCCGGAATGGCGTTTTTGGGTCTAAAGCTTTATAAAGGAAACCGGTGTCATTTACAATAACGACTGACATAGCCATGCTTCCACCACCGTCCAGCCCGCCTTATGGAGCCACCATGTTCAAGCGACCAATGCCGAAACTGACGACAGGTAAAATCCTAATATTGATATGCCTTTGCCTGGCATCGGCCGTCTGCAACGCCGCCGATAGCCAAAAGCCACTGGCTTTCCCGGGTGCTCAAGGCTGGGCTGCCCATACGCCCGGTGGCCGAGGCGGCCAACTGATTCGCGTGACGACCTTGTCGCCAACCGGTCCGGGCTCTTTGCTTGAAGCAATCGCGACCCAAGGCCCACGCACGATTGTTTTTGAAGTCGGCGGCGTGATTGATTTGGGAAAACAGACCGTCCGCATCACCGAACCGTATTTGACCATCGCCGGACAAACCGCACCGATGCCCGGCGTTACCTTGATTCGCGGCGGCATCGATATCGCCACACATGATGTGGTGATTCGGCATCTGCGAATTCGACCGGGCGAAGCAGGCAGCCCAAAACGCAGCGGCAATGATTTTGATGCCATCAGCACCGTGCGCGGTGCTTACGATGTGATCATCGATCATTGTTCGCTGACCTGGGCGACCGATGAAAATCTTTCTGCATCGAGCACGCGTTTTGATGGCGAAGACGAAGCCGCCTGGCAGAAATCGGCATCGCATAGCATCACTTTCAGCAATAATTTAATTGCCGAAGGCTTGGCTCATGCTAACCATATTAAAGGCGAACATTCGAAAGGCTCGCTGATTCACGATCACGTCGGCGATATTCTGATCATCGGAAATTTGTATGCACACAATTACGAACGCAATCCCTTATTCAAAGGTGGCGCGCGCGGACAAGTCATTAACAATTTAATTTATGACCCCGGACAACGTGCGATGCATTACAACCTGATTGCCGAAGAATGGCTCGGCCATGAATTTTCGACCGGACAAATGGTGATGCGCGGCAATGTAATGCGCGCCGGCCCTTCAACCGAAGAGCTCGCGTTTTTCATGATTGGCGGTTCGGGCAATATGGAAATGTTTGCCGACGATAATCTTGCAGTCGATCGTATTGGCAATGTCGTGCCGCAGAATGGTCGTTACACCAGCACACCGGTGCAAGTTATCACGCTGAAAAAAGCGCCGAGCCTGCCATTCGGCGTAAACCTGTTGTCAGCCGACAAAGTGCAAGATGCCGTGGTGGCCAATGCCGGTGCAACACCCTGGGATCGCGATGATGTCGATCGTCGCATTCTTGCCGACACCATCGAAGGTCGCGGAAAAATTATCGACAGCGAAATCGAAGTCGGTGGTTATCCCAAGCAAGCAGAAACAAGACAAACTTTCATTCCCGCTGATTGGGATCTCGATACGTTGGAGCCGTTGAAGGTATTGGCGCGCAGAGCGCCGCTCAAGTAGGTCGGGCCCCGGCCCGACGCTCTTATAGATTGCGAAGTTGTTTGTGTACTGCCCCGGCCCGACGCCCATACCGATTGCGACATTTTTATATTGTCGGAAAACAGGCCAGATTCACTTGGCTCCTTTCTTATGCTGCCTTCACGGCCTTGTAAGATTTCCCCTACAAGCACATGCGCCATTTCCTGATTGAAGAGCATGCAACAAATATCGATGCTGTCCTTGCCGAAAAAGCAATGAAACAGCCGGATTTTCCTCCCTGCCTTCGATTAAACGAACCCTGCTATTTACTAACGCTGCATCTTTTGGCTTGTTTGCAGTGCTGTATCAGCTTTTGATACATCAATTGACTACAATACGGCCGGGGAAAAGCGTCGCACAACAAATAATTTCAGGGGTTTCCATGTTCAAGCGTGTATTTTGGCTGTCAATTTTTTTGGCAGTGTCGGCGTTTGCCGGCCAGGTAGTCATCAAATCAGGTGTTTTAAATGTTCAAGACGTCACCGTAGCCGGTGAAAGCACCTGGGACAAACTGGCGAATGCCACAACGCAAACCACTCAGGAAATCTGGAATTCCACCAAGTCGATGGCAAAGTCGGCCAGCTTTTTGCTGCCTGATTCTGTTGTCCAATCACTTTCAGGCGAATTGCCTATTCATGACGCCACCGTGGGCAGCACGCCCGGTGAAGCCGGCGTTTCCGGTGGCTCTGCCAGTTACAGCATTCCAATTGCCTTGCCGCCTGGCCGCAAAGGCATGCAGCCCAATATTTCGCTGAGCTATAGCAGCAAGGGTGGGAATGGCGTTGCCGGTATGGGCTGGAATATTTCCGGCCTGTCGTCCATTCATCGTTGCCCGCAAACGCTAGAGCAAGACGGCCAGGTGCGTGCTGTTGATTATTCCTTGAATGACCGTTTATGCCTTGATGGTCAGCGTCTGGTCGCCATAAGTGGCACATATGGTTCGATGAACACTACTTACGCCACCGAAATTGATTCCTTTGCACGAATTACGCAACTGGGCGGAAGTTTGACGACGGCAACCGCGTATTTCAAAGTGGAGTACAAATCCGGCGAAATCGCCTACTTCGGCAGCACCAACTTTGCGACAAACAATGCCCGTGTCATCGCAAGTGGCGTAACCGCGCCACTGAACTGGCTGATCGCCCGCAGAGAAGATCGCCTCTGCAACAATATTGTCTATACCTACACCAATTTCGGAAATGGCGAAGTCCAGCCTGCCGCGATTTTCTACACCGGTTTCAACGCCGCGCAAGGTGATCGCAAGGTCGAATTTATCTATGAAGCGCGCCCCGCCACCAATGGTGCGAATGATCAAAGCTCCTCTTATTTGTCGGGTGGTTTAACCCGCCAAACACAACGACTCACGACCATCAAAACCTGGGTAAACACGGAAGCCGTTCGCGAATATCGATTGAATTATGGTGCTCTCAGTGCCAGCAGTGGTCGCAGTTTGCTGCGTTCCGTACAGGAGTGCGCCATGCTCAGCGGAGCAGCCACTTGTCGCCGACCGTTAACGTTTGCCTGGCAGGAAGCCGCTCCTGCATACCATTTCGATTCGCTGACGATACCGGGAGTTGGCAGTACATTTCATGGAATACCTTCGGCCGATTTTGACGGAGATGGTACTAACGAACTCTATGTTTCAAGCGCGAACGGTAATTATCTAGTCTCGTTGGATGCAGATAAAAATTTTCGTGCCGCATTTGCAATTACCGACCCAGCAATGAGTTTGATTTTAGATCAAGCCATTTTCAATGGAGAAACGGTGGACTTCGATCAAGACGGCAAAGCGGATTTGATCGGAATTGATGCATCTGGCAACTTCAAAATTTATTTTTGGGATAATCCTTCCAATACCACCAGTTTGACGAATGCATTTTCTCGAACTTGGAATACAGGAGTTCCCTCAGCCAATCCCGCCGTGCAAAATAACTATTTGAGACAGAATAAATTTCTGGATTTTGACGGCGATGGAAAGACAGACATTATTACTTATATCGCCAATCCTGCTGGTGCAGACAACTGTAAAATCAAGCTGAAATTCTGGAAGAACGGTGGCGCTGCTGCCGGCTCGCAAACCAGTGCAACGTTTTCATTGGCGCTGGATTATTGCTTGGCCGGTGCTAAGTACACCGACTTTTTCACAGGCGCGGTTTCCTGGGACTACGAAACCATCATGAAAGTGACGGATTTCAATGGCGACGGCCTGACCGATTATTTGATTAGTGAAGCGATTTGGTCGCCTGATACCCTCAATGGTGCCAAGAAGCCTTATCGGATTTTATACGGTCAACGAAATCCCAATTTTGGCGTGACCAGCGCCTTGTATTTCACGCTATTTCCAAGCAGCGACCAAATAACAACATTAGAACGCCGTGCAGTGCTTTATTCGCTCTGGACCGATGTCAATGGCGATGGCTTGGAAGACCTGCTTTACGCACGCTCCGAAAATGGCACTGGCCGCTGGACCTTGCGTATCAATAACGGCAAAACACTCGGCAATAGAATTAATTTGCAAAACTCCAATGGCATTGAGGGGTGTGTCACGCATGGCAATACGCAAAACGCATGCAACAATCTTTGGACGCCATGGTATGCGGGCAAAATCAGGCAGTTCGATGTGGATTCCGACGGTAGATCGGAACTGTTAATACCCCGTCGATTCGCACAACGCGTGTGTGGCTATTTTCGCGACCCCAATCCGATTGGCGACCCTCAAGTGGTCGATCCGGGCACATCCTCGTCGCGTGTCGTCGATGGCGGGGCAAGTACGAATTCGCAGGGCTCCTACGAATACTTTGTGGCCTGCCCCGAGAATCCCCTCACCGGCACCAATGCCGATTTGGCAGGCTCTTTGCTCGTCTCTCATGGCGTGATCAAAGGTCTCTATCAACAAGATTTCGGTGGAGCGGACGGTAGCGCCTATTTCATGAATGCGCTTCGCATTGTCGAAACCGGCCCGAATCAATATGCCATGGTTGAGGTACCTACCGATATTGTCGATGGCCCGAATGGCGGCGATGGCGCCGATGCATTCAGTAATTCCGATGTTTACGGTGATGGACTGAGCGATTCAGTCACTAACGTAGCCTCAATCTATACCGAAGAATTCCCGGCCGTCATTCCTGTTTTTGACGGTAACGGTAACCCTTTGCCTGCATCGGTTAGCCCGCAGTTATTGCCTAATAATGACCCCCTGCTATCCAATAAAGTCTATATCAACGAAAACCTGGGAGCCGGCGCGAGCAGCAATGGCATCACGCCAAAAGCACATGACACCATGGCATCGGTCACCGACAGCATCGGCAATAC
>JBDTTC010000232.1:0-4722 GCA_039930825.1 Arenimonas sp. | reverse complement strand
CACAACCATTTCGCTTTTTTCAGATAAGCGAATAAAGCGCCTGTGGCAGATACCGTGAATATAATCAAGAATATATAACTGTATTTGCCATGCAATTCCGGCATCGCATCGAAGTTCATACCATACCAGCTGGCGATCAATGTTGGCGCTGCCAACAGTCCTGCCCAACCGGCAAGTCGTTTCACGATTTCACCTTGCGCTACGGTGACTAATGCGAGATTGACCGACATTGCCGCAGTCAACATTTCGCGAATAGTGTCGGTCGCTTCCGAAACTCGAATCACGTGGTCGAAGACATCGCGCAGATACACCCTGACTTCTTCTTTTACCAGTTGCGGATGGTATTGCATAAGCTGGTTGACAATATCCTGGGTTGGTGAAACCACCAGTCGATAAGTCGTGAGTTCGCGTTTTAATTCGTATAAGTGCTGGATGGTTTCTTTTTTATAAGCCTCGGCAAAGATGTCCTGCTCGAGTTCATTCAATTCACGTTTGAACTCTTCGACAATTGGGAAATAATTGTCGACGATAAAATCAAGAATTGCATAAAGTCCGTAGCTCGGACCTAGCGCCATCAGAGCTGGATTTTGTTCGCAGCGCGCGCGGGCACTGCTATAGGAAAGTGAAGCGCCGTGTCGGATGGTGATCAGGAAACGCGGGCCGATGAAAATATGAGTTTCGCCAAACTCAACCGTGCCTCTGACCATCTGCGATGTATGTATCACCATGAATAGAGTGTCGCCATACAATTCGATCTTCGGTCTTTGGTGCGCTTTTGATGCATCTTCGATTGCGAGCGGATGCAGGCTGAATTCTTCCTGTAGCTTCAGCAGCAGGTTTTCATCTGGCTCATATAACCCAAGCCAGACAAAACCGTTTTTATCGCTGGCGAGTACGTCGCTGATGGCATCGAGTGAGATATCGCCGACCTTGGTGCCTTTCCGGCAGTAGGCGACGCAGTTGCGGACCATGCCGCCTATTTGTGCTTCCGGGATCACATTGCTCATGGGCGAATGATGGTGGACTTGGATTAATCCTGCAAGTTATCCGGCTTGCTGCCAAAGGACTTGGCAAGCGCCAGATGCACCGGCAACAACATCAGCACCCATTCAAAATTTTGCTGGGCGAGGAAGGGCAGCATTTGCAGGAATCCGGCCGCTGCAGCACTCGCTGCCATTAACCAGAGCAGATAGTTGAAATATTTACCGGGTTGTTTCTTGCGCAACAAACGCCAGGCGCCCGGTAGCAAGGCCAAAGCTAGTGGCGACAGCAAGAGCAGGTTCGCATTCCGATAGCCAGCCCAATGCGCACTGCCAAACCAGACGAATAGCATCAGGCATCCGAGTAATCCGGCAAACAGCCAGAAAATACCGGCCATGCTCGCCAGCAAACGCGGCATGCGTTTTGCAAAAAAGAAAATGCCGATGGCCAGAAAAATTCCGATCATGAACGCGGTTTTTTTCCAGGGCGGCATATCGATTGGCGGCATTGAAAGACGATGTGGCACTAATTCTTCTTCGCTTGTAACTAATGGCTTGCCGCTAACCAATTTTATTTCGCGCAGTGAATCGCGTAGGCGCATCGGAATGAACGCTTCATCCCAGCGCGATAAGGGTGCATCTGCCGCCGGGCCAAGGCCAAGATGAAAGCCCATCGCCATCCATTTGGCTGGCCAGGCCAGTCGCACCGATTCGCTACGATAGCTATTGCCGAGCGATGGACTTGATAACTGCATTTTGATTTGGCCATTTAAAACCGTATCGAGTGAATCGCGAACGCGGGTGGAACAATTGGCCTTGAAATAATCATAGGTATAACGGGAGTTCTCCGGACGAGCGTTTACAGCGAGCGCGGAATACAAATCCCTGATTTGTTTCTGGTCAAGATTGAGCCACTGCACGCCGACGCCACGCCCCATTTCGCGGTAATGCTGTAAATCTTCCTCGGTAGGCAATGCCACCAATTGATATTGCATATGGCCATTGATGAAGTTGCCGAAAAATCCGGGCTCGTCCATATTAAAAAAACCGAAATTGAACGACATCGATTCGCCGGTTCCGGTATCTTCAATCACAATCGCATCATGGCCGAAACGCGCCCAGAATTCTTCGCCGGGTGCCATTGTGATCACGCCCGCGCGCAATACAATATTGTCGGGAACCGTTTGTGAAAAAACAGCGTGTGAAAACAGGGCGAAGACGAAAAACAGCAAACCTCTAAGCATCGCCATGAATACTCACGACAAAGCTGTGCACGCGGCGTTGGTCTGCGCGCCCGACCCGAAAATGGAAACGCCCAACCGTCAGTTCTTCACCGGCTTCCGGTAGGTGACCGATGGCATCTGTCACAAAGCCGCCAATAGTGTCGTATTCGTCATCCAGAAAATCGGCGCCGAATTGGTCGTTGAAATCGGCAATCGGCGTGAGTGAATCAACCAGAAATTGTCCGTCCGATTGTGCCGCAATCATCTTGGCTTCGTCGGCATCATCGTGCTCGTCGTCGATTTCGCCGACGATTTGTTCCAGTACGTCTTCAATGGTGATGATGCCTGCCACGCCGCCATGTTCATCGACCACGATGGCCATATGGTTGCGTGATTGGCGGAATTCCTTGAGGAGAACATTCAATCGTTTCGATTCGGGAATCAGTACGACCGGACGCAATAATTCCCGGATGCTGCCGGGGCCGCCATCGGCAACGATGCCGCGCAACAAATCTTTCGCCAGCAGAATGCCGAGAATGTCGTCCTTGTCGTCACCATGAACTGGAAAGCGCGAGTGGCCGGATTCGACCACCATCTGCATCAAATCGATAAACGCCGCATTGACGGGTAGCGATACCATTTGCGAGCGCGGCACCATGATGTCGCTGACCTGATGCTCGGACACGCTCAGTGCGCCTTCCAGCATTTTCAAAGTATCGCCGCTTAAAATACCGTTTTGCTTGGCGTCGCGCAGGATTTCGATCAGGTCTTCGCGGCTTTCCGGTTCGCCCGAAAAAGCATGGCTTAATCGCTCCAGCCAGGAGCGTTTTTCTATGGGGCTACTACTGTCGTCAGACATGGGGGTTTGCATGATGCCCGTGGGGCGGTGTGCTTAGTCTAGCAAATTCGGGTTTCAGTTCTGCTCAATCCCGGCCTATTTCTCATCTGCATAAGGGTCGGAATAGCCCAAATCAGCCAATATATCCCGTTCAAGCTGCTCCATTATCAAGGCTTCCCGGTCATCTTCGTGATCAAGGCCAAGCAAATGCAGTACGCCATGGATTGTCAGATGGGCATAATGCGCGGCGAGCGTCTTGCCTTGTTCTTTGGCTTCTCTGGCGACGACTGGAGCACAAATGACCAAGTCGCCCAGTAACGGCACATTGATGCCAGCCGGTAAATCCGCCGGGAAGCTCAAAACATTGGTCGGATAATCCTTGCCGCGGTAATGGCGGTTTAGAGATGTACCTTCTTTTTTGTCGACAATACGAATCGCCAGATCGGCCTTTAGAATCCGGCCGGTAACTGCAGCCGTCGCCCATTTTTTAAAGCTTTGTGCCGAAGGCAGGCCGATGCGCGGCAAACCATAGCTAACACTGACATCAAATTGAATCGGGCCGCGGGTCATAAGCGAATCCACTGATCTGACGAATACGTATCATAAACGCTAGGCAAAGTTTGGTGGTGGGTTTATGACTTTATTTAAAAAATGGCATGCCAAGGTCGTGCCGGATTCATACGCTTGCATTTTCAGGAACAGAATCGAGCAGCTGTAATTTTTCACCCAGTTTTTCCATCAGGAATTTTCGATCTTTTTCATGATAATTGACAAGATACGCCTTGTTTGTTGACCTTAAAATTGGCAAATCCATTGCGTTGTCACTGTATACCCGCAAATAGGGTGGCGGGTGGCCATGTTTAATCAATTCCTGCAGCTTTGTTTCGCCATTACATTGCACGGAAGAAATCATGCCGCCGAAAAAACGTCTGCTTTGCGATGTGACTAAGTGGACGTGCCCGTATAAGTCGAGTTGCTTCATGAAGGCATTAGTCAGTTCGCGGCCAGCACCAGTGGCTATGACCACTTTTCGGCCTTCTATAATATCTTTTCGGCATTCTGCCAATACATTGTGAACAGGCTTGATACGGTATTGGGTAATAAAGTCATCGAGCGCTTTTGAGTAGGCTGTTTCGTCAACGCCAACACTCGCTACCCAGAGATAGGCCGATACACCTATCTTTCTAAACTGCGCGATACGCATCATGGGAAATGCAAGTGGAGCAATAATTATTGCCAGTAGTAAGCGCCAAATACTGCCATTGATTCTTTGCTTGATGAAAGCTGCTCCGCAATCGCCGCTGAATAAGGTACCGTCCATGTCGTACACCACGGTATTGGTTTCGAGCTCATTTGTCGGCATTGTCGTCACTGGCATCGCGTGCATCATAGGCGCGTACAATTTTTGCGACCAATGGATGGCGAACCACATCTTTCGCTTCGAAAAAAGTGAAGCTTAGTCCCTCGACGTGGCGTAGTACATCGATCGCATCACGCAAGCCCGACTTCTGGTGTTTCGGTAAATCGATCTGGCTCATGTCGCCGGTAATAACGGCGGTTGATCCATAGCCGATACGCGTCAAAAACATCTTCATCTGTTCGATACTGGTGTTTTGTGCTTCGTCAAGAATAACGTAGGCGTCGTTCAAAGTGCGGCCACGCATATAAGCAAGCGGTGCGA
>JBDTTC010000231.1:0-10740 GCA_039930825.1 Arenimonas sp. | reverse complement strand
CGTAAGCCATTGTGACCCATGGTGCTTCAGCCCAGCGAACCGCAACCGCGTTATCATGGGCGCATGACATCACCTACCCCAAAACGCTGGCGTTTTCTTCGTTCCCTGGCCCGTATTCTCGTGATCGCTTCATTGAGCTATCTGGTGCTCGTTATAGTGGTTCGTCCTTCCAACGACCGCAATTGGTCGCTTGATGCCGAACGCACGGCAAGTGCCGAGATTTCCGGTAATTCAGTAAAAATCAGCAATATCCGAAATGCACATTACCGTACAACTGCAGACTATGACGTGCATTGGGAAAACCGGGCCTATGACCTGAACAAACTGGAATCGGTCTGGTTTGTAGTCGAGCCTTTTTCCGATTGGCGCGGACCCGCACATACCTTCCTGAGTTTCGGATTCGGCAACGGTGAATACATTGCGATCTCGGTCGAAATCCGCAAGGAAAAAGGTGAATCTTTTTCCCCGGTCGGAGGGCTGCTCCGGCAATACGAATTGATCTATGTCGTCGGTGACGAACGCGACCTTATCGGTTTGCGTGCAAATTATCGCCATGACAATGTTTATCTTTACAAAATGCGGGCTACGCCAAAACAAGCACGTGAACTATTTGTCTCGATGCTGAAACGCGTCAATGCCGTGGCAAAACATCCCGAGTTTTACAACACACTGACTAATACCTGCACCACCAATATCGTTGAGCATATCAATGTCATTGCTCCGGGCCGGATTCCGTTTAGTTATAAAACCTTGCTGCCTGCCTACTCGGACGAGCTGGCCTACGATCTCGATCTGGTTGACACAGCATTACCGCGCGATAAATTTCGTGCCGCACACCAGATTAATAAAGAAGCAAAGCTGCATGCCGATAGTGCAGGATTTTCGGAAGCCATTCGAAAGCGCGATTAAAACCTAAATCGGGTCATCTTGTTTTCATGCAAGCGACGAGTTGATCCAGTGCCTTACCCCATCCTTCTTGAAAACCCATGTCTTCATGCTTTTTCCGATCCTCTTCGTTGCCGTGAATAACGGTCGCACTGTATTTGCTGCCAGTTCCATGCGCTTCGATGGAAACCACGGCAGTAAATAAAAATGAATCGCAGGGTTTGCCGTTCGATGGCATTGCAGGTCGATAGCCCGGCGCAAGCGCATTGGTCCAGACGAGTTTCCGGTTCGGAATAATTTCAAGATAACAACCGGTACCTGGAAATTCCTGTCCTTCAGGTGAACGCATTACAGTACTAAATAGACCGCCTGGCCGCAGATCAATTTCGCATGCAATGGTTTGCCAGGGCTCGGGAGTAAACCACTTCACCAGATGTTCCGGCGTTGTCCATGCCGCCCAGACCAAGGATGGGGAAACATCGACGATACGCTCAAATGCCAAATCCAATGCCGGATCAAACTGTGTGGTATCGCGTGTCATCATTATTTCTCCTTGATGGTTTCTAGATAATTGTCTAGTTGATTCAATCTGTTTTCCCATAACTCGCGGTGATCCGCCAGCCATTGTTCGGCCATTTTTATTTGCTTGGGTGCAACTTGGTAGGTTCGTATCCGTCCCAGTTTTTTTGACCGGACCAGGCCGCAATCTTCCAGTATGTTCAGATGCTGCGTGAACGATGGTAAAGCCATGTTGAAAGGCTGCGCCAGTTCACTGACCGCAGCCGGGCCGTGACTCAAACGCTTCAATACTGCACGGCGCGTCGGGTCTGCCAGGGCATAAAAAACACGGTCCAGCTGGGATAATTGCTTAGCCATATACCTAAACATAAAGATAAATTAAACTTAGGTCAATACCTAACTATAAGGCCGCGAATGGAATGGCGCACCCTTTCGGCCTATAGTCACCTCGTATTGGTATGTATTTACCGAAGGCTTGCCATGCGACTTATCCATGCTTATTTAGTTATTCTCGATATTAGCGGCTATACCAACTTCATCACCCAGCGCACGGTGAGCTTGCTGCATGCCGAACAAATCATCACTGAACTTATGGAAACGGTAATCGATCTTGCCGAACATCCATTGCAAGTCAATAAGCTCGAAGGCGATGCCGCCCTGCTCTATCGTGAATGCGACTTGGGTGACACTGAGGTCGCGAGAAGTGTTTTTGCACAGGTCAACGCTTTCTTTCCGGCGTTTTACCAATGCTTGGCGAAGCAACGTGAAAGCCGCGCCAATTGCACCTGTGAAGCTTGTACCAATATAGACAATCTGGCGCTAAAGGCCTTCGTACATTCGGGCGAAATTGCGATCAAGCAAGTACGGCAGTTTGAAGAATTGGCGGGTGAAGACGTTATACTGATCCATCGCTTGCTCAAGAATCATGTGCTATCGCGTGATTATGTTTTGATGACAGAAGCCGCGCGTGCCGGTGCCGAGCTATCGGCAGAAAACCTGCAAAGCCATTGTGAAAACCTTGAGGGCGTTGGTGAGACGGATTTATGGCTTACCGACTCGACACAAATGCGAAGTGTTGCCGGCAGATAAAGCTTCAAATATTGGGTGCTACGAACGCATAGCCTGCATTGGGAACATATTCGATCCAGGCAGCAGCGCCGCCGGCATTGGCAAGTTTTCTACGCAATCGATGCACTACCTGTTTTAGAGATTCGCGGTCAGCGGCATCGCGATCCGACCAGACAAATCCGATTAATTCATCCGCATCGACCGGACGACCGCGATGACTCAGCAACAAGCGAAGTAATCGCAAATCCAAGGGTGAAAGCCGGATAGCCGGCCCGCTATTTACCTGAGCCTCGCTGCGTTCGATATCGAGTACCAACGGGCCCCAGGAAAGTACGGAATCTTCCAGAGGCTCATTGCCACGACGCAACAAGGAACGCACACGAGCCAGTAAAGCACGCGGGCTGAATGGCTTTCTGAGGTAGTCATCGGCTCCAAGATCTAAGCCCTGAACTTCATCTTCTTCGGTAGCACGAACCGTCAGCATCATTACCGGCACTTGGCTGAATTTCCGCAATTGGCCGAGTACTCCGAAACCATCAAGCAAGGGCAAGTTCACATCCAGAATAACCAGATCGGGTTTATTGTCACGCAGCCGCACGAGCGCCTGCTCTCCGTCGAAAGCAGTGAGTACTTTATAGCCTGCACCATGCAATGCAAAACGCAGAAGACCCACCAGTTCCACGTCGTCATCGACTATCAGGATATTCATGCATGCTCCCCTATCGGCAACACGATACCAATTCGGGCACCGTTGCGATGTGCCGCCGATTCAATCTTCACTTCGCCACCGTGACCCACGACTATTGCATGCACAATGGCCAATCCCAAGCCTGTTCCGCGCTGACTTGGTTCTTCATGCGGCGAACGTTTGAACGGAGCAAACAAATCATTGCTGGAACGAAGCGACAGCAAACCAGCACCTTCATCTTCTACCCAGACCGTAACATGGTCTGGCGACCATTCCATATCTACCCAAATCGTGGATAAGTCCGGTGCAAACTTGTTTGCGTTCGCTAATAAATTCACCATCACTGAAAACAAGCGGGGCGGATCACCTGTCAACATCGGGCCTGCTGAAAGCGAATGGACAATACGCTGTTCGCGTTGATCGATCAGAGGTTGCATCAACTCCACGGCATCCGCAATCACCGAAGCCATATCTACTGGCTGACTTCGCAGACGCATTTCTCCGCTTTCGATGCGAACGCTGTCGAGAAGGTTATCGACCAATTGCGACAAGCGCATAGTGCCGCGATATTGCGCATCCGCCAGCCCTATCGCTACGGCATCGGAACTTGAACGCAAGTGATCTCGAAGCAATTCATTCGAAGCAATTTGTGCCGAAAGCGGCGTTTGAAATTCGTGCGAAAGGTTGGCCAGAATCCGGTCGCGAATGGCGCGGGCAGCTTCGATTGCATTTTCTTCCCGGACTACCAAAACTTGACGATTCCCGCTCGCAGCCAAACGACGCAAAGTCAAAGGACGCATTTTTCCAGCGGGTGTATAGCGCTCCAGCGGCACGATTCCTACGGCAGAACTTGTATCACTATTGCTACCGACCGATATCAATATTGCTTCTAGAGGTTTGCCGAGAACTTCTTCCCGGGAGCTTCCGACCAAGGCCAGAAACTGTCGATTCGCATAATGGATGTTCTCGTCGGCATCAATACCGACAATGCCTTCATCTACGCCATCCAGTACCGCATCAAGCTCTTCACGCTGATTGCGTTCCGTAGCCGTTAGAGTCCCCACCTGCTGTCGCATTTGTTCGAGACTTGCCGCCAAGGCGACTGGCTCGGCAAGAAAGGTGACCGGTTTTGGAACCGGTGTATCCAGATCACCGCTGCCAAGCCGTTGGGCATCACGGGCCAATTGGGCGAAAGGTCTGGATATACGTGCCGAAAGCAGAATTGCGAGTGCAAGCGCGATGACTACTGTCAGCAAGCTAGACAAACCGAAAGAAGCCAGCCATTCAACAAATCGGCGCCCCACCCAATCCTGGGCAATGCGTGTACTGAGCAAGGCGTCATTTCCGCCGTCTTCGTCGCGAAAACTCATGATGCGTACCGCAGCACTAGTACCTATCTTTTCAAAGGTCTCTGCTTCGCCCGAGGCTGAAACGCTGCTCAGTGCAATTACCCAAGCGTTCTTGCTGCCGATTCTGTTGCTTAAATGTGGTTGAAGTTCGACGGTAATGAGCTCGTTGGCAGGACGCACGGTCAATCGTTCCCCCAGTTTTTCAGCCACCACGATCGAAGCCTGCGGATAAGACGGGATTCCACGCTGAATCACACGCCAGGCCTTGCGATTCTTGTCGAACACTAGGCCGGTTGTGAAACTTGGCGGCGGCGGGCCAATTTCGGCAATCGTCCGGTCATTCATTTGCACCCGTATATATTCAATATCGCTGGTATCGTGAAAATTCTTGACCAGCTTTCGTGCTTTGGTAAGTTGCCCCCGCTGTAGATAGAACCTCAAGGTGGGTTGTTCCGCCAGCAGGTCGGCACCCACGCTTAATTCACGTCGCCACTCCTGCAATCTTCGTCTTGCATCGGAAGTGACTCGCTCTGCTTCGGCACGCGCTTGGGCGACTACGGCTGATCGGATCGTCCCGACACCCGTTGCCAGCAACAGGACGGCAAACAAAAGCACCAGACCGATATGGCTGGTCAAAAGCAGCTGCGACAAGCGTCGGCGTGTGGACATGTGCGGGAACTTCCAATGGTGATCCGGGGTGCCCATCCCGTTAATCCCGGCCGATGGAGTACTCATTATGAGGGATTGAACCCCGTATCCGAGTTTACTTCGGACAAAAAAATACCAACCTCAGGCCCTGAATCCGGAGGTTGGTATATACACAACGAGAATCGGTCTAGACGATCACGTGGAGTGCAGGGTCAAGATAGCGCCGCAGAGGGCTCTTGTCAGTTATTGCGGCGTTATGAAATTCGTCTTTTTTCATCGGAAAACGACGTAAGTCATGGATAACTGAACAATCAATAAAGCAAGGCCTATAAAAAGCTAGATACATAGTTCGAATTCTAGAAAATTCTCGAAAAAATCCGTTTGAGAAATTGCACGCCCATTCCGAAAAACTGTGCCGATTCGTTTTCCGGTGCAATGATGACCAAACCCTTGGCTACCCCGGGCGTATATTCCCTGACTATGGTGTAGGGATTAATCAGGGTTTTCCAAGGCTGGCGATGACTGTCGGCACTGAACTGAGCGTGGCGATTCCAGGCAAGCAGACGCGCTGGTTTGATGGACGACATGCTGTCCCTTGGTGTGTTGTGTATTCTGGCTTCCAGAAGCAATCTGCCCTCGCCTCCGCTGCAGTGGGCGTAATGAAAGAAAATTTTGCCTAACAGCAATGTGGATAACCTGAGGCTAATATCTGTCTTCAATTGGACATTGACACTCGCGCCGTAAAAATCCTTGTAGTTGAAAATAACCTCTTCACCCGGTTGCATTCGCCATTCGACTATCGAATAGCCTCTTCGGGCCGAGGCTTCCATTCCCTTCACATCTTCGGCACCTGCTTTCAATTTCGGCGGACTGAACACACTCCAGTTAAACAGAAAATAGCGACCATGCAGAATGCGAGTGACCGGTGATGACCATCGCCAAGGGGCAAATTTTATATCGGCCAGAGTATTAGTCAGGCTTCCGCGATTTATGATCGGCAGCGGAAATTCGGCATCAATAGTTACTTCGGAACCCGCCACATAATTTCCTTCGACAGGATTTTCAACATCGAATGAAATTCTAGATTCGCCGTTCTTGTCGAATAATTCCAATGCAAATACATAAAGAAAACTTCTTAGTGCGATAAGCAATAATCCAATCCAGCCTAGTACACGCATTAGGTCATTCAGCTTAAAAAATGATTCTGCAGTGACATAGCCTGCGGCATGCATCCTGCTTATTTCAGCATCCGTAGTGACTCGTGCATAGTCAATTTTTTGCTGAATAGACATTGCTGCAATATCGGCTGTGGATTTTGTCTGCACAAGGTACTGAGTTAGCAACTCTGCACGTGAGTTTGTATAGGCAACTTCAGCAGAGCCAGCTATGCCATTCATTACGCAATTAACCGGATGAAGCACACCGCATTTTTGTCGGCCTAAAGGAATGACATCCGGGATCAGTTTCGCAAGCATGCGTGTCGCCGTTTCAGTATCGACTGCCCCCGTCTCTGCTTTACCTTCCAGCACATCCAATGTTTCGAAAGCAGAAAAGGCAGCATCATCGCGCATGCGATCAATGGAAAGCAGCACGCTTTTACGGAATCCTACGGAAGCCAGTTTCCAGGATCCGCTTGTACCTGACTTACTGAAACACGGAAAACTTCCGCCATTAATTATTGTGGAAGATAAATCATCGGGAACGCCAGAGTTTGAAAAATAGGTTTCGAAATCACTCGAGCCCATCCGCAGTTGGCTATTTTTTTTCGCTATTGTGCAACGCGGCATCATGCCAAGTAAGTCATAAACTACAGATGCCTGACCCCTTGAGCCGAGCTCGGGCGCAAGAATTTTCCAAGCATCGCGTTCGCTGTGTGCAAGCATGCGCACCAGCCCTTGTTTGAGCAAATACGCATTGGCTGCCGTATTGTTTGCAGGTGCCGACAGTATTGCTTGAACATCGGGATCGACATCCGCTTTCACTTGGTCCATTAGCTGCAACACACTATTCCTACGCTGGTGCAGCGTTCGTTGTGCCGGTGTTAGCGTGCCGTATTCCATTATGAGTAGGGTTTTCCGGCGTGTTGCTATTTTGGCATCCATCTCTTTCAGCAATCTATTTCGCGTATCAACCGATTGCCGGTAACTCATCAATTCAACAAGTCCTGTCGGTTTCGGTATAGGGCTTTCAAATACTCGGCGTCTTCCTGTTACTAGCCGTGAAAGAGTGATATCGCCTTCAATGCCAGGAGGAAGTGCAAGCACACCCGATGGTAATAATGTATGCAAAAACGCGGATCGATTTCTAGCCTTCGCTTTTAATTCATCAAGAGATGCATCAAGAATTCGTTTTCTGGCATTGCTATAGCGTATGAATATCTGGCGCTGCAAATCCTTCGCTGGATTCAACTGCACGACTTCACTCGCCGCCAATTCGTCGCCCAATCCTGTACACGCCACATAAATTGTTGAATCAATACCCCGCACAGCACAGAATTCATCGAGCGTAGTGTAACGATAGGCGAGCTCTGTTATTCCCTGCGATATTGCAGAAGCCGCACACAGCAATAGCAAGATCACTACAGCCATCGGGCTCCATACCCGCAATGCCTGCCCGAATATCGATTTAAAATTACGATTTCCCTGGCGAAAATTTTGCAAAAGCGGCAAATTCTGCCGGTAGGCTGCCACACCAACGGCAAATAAACCCGCAGCAAAAAATAACGCAATTGCAACAGTAACAATCGAAAGCAACATCAAGTTCTCACATGCAAACTAAGGCACCAGACTACTACCGATTTGGTTCCAATGGGAATGCAGCACTCGGAACAATTAGTGCGCTATGTCGATCACGAGTCGTGATGGATTAGCAAGCACTAACGAAGTGTATTCGTTTTCACGCATAACACCTGCAACCCAAGTGACTTCTCCTTCGAAGTCGCAAGTACGCACCAGCTCACGCAATGCAATCTGGTTCAAGAGCTTACGAGTCGGACCGCTTGTCGCCTCCCCTGATTCGTTGTGTGCCTGTGCACCACGAAATGTGATTTGCAACCAGGCATTGCCGGCCACCGTTACCGGATCTCCGCTTCCGCAATTGGTAACTTGTGAAGGTTCGACATATTTCAATTCCCATTCTGGCAATCCGGCATCATTGAATTCGAAGACGATTCGATCCACATCAGGTGGATTGCCGAAACGTACGGCTTTCAGAACTTGAATCGCATAACCGCTGTTGGTCCTTCCGACGACCGACACGCCTTTGGTTTTGGTGGCGGGAATATTTTCGGCAATATTGGCTTCTTCAGACACTGCAGATGCCGCTTTGGGAGGCTCAGATACCGATTCTTGCTGCTTGCCGCAGCTGGCGCAAAGAAGTGTTAACAAGAGTACTGCGACGCCTAGTAAACCCATGTCAGTTTTTTCGTAGCACTTGAATCGCATGTAATATTTCCTTCAAATTACAGATAATACGCTAGCTCACGCGAGCAGACGCGTCCGTGCGCCTTCATACAGTGTGAGTAAATGCAGCAGATGTTCTTGTTGTAGTACGAGATGTTTCGACAAACCCCATGGGCTTCTTCCGCGCTGATATTTAAAATCGATCCATTTCACTTTTGGACTCGCATGTCGGAATGTTTCCCACAACATCGGGATGTATTCCTTGTCCAACACTAATCCCGAAATATGTTTGATGCTGATGCGATCGTGATCGCCGCGCGGAGCTCGGTAGGTGATGTACAGAGATTGATGCCTGCATTTGCATCTTCGACGCAGGAGTTTTTGATCCCAGCCGCTGGGAGCTAATTCGTCATGGATGAAAGCGGCAATGCTACGCGAATTGCACACAGTCAGCCAAGCGGGCCGATCACCACAAAATGTGCATTGCCATGCATATTTAGCCATTGCAAATGCGCCCGAAAATAAAACAATCACACACTCTCAACGTAAGCCTTCAGCCCACCCAGGATTGTCATCCAGTTTTTCTCGGACTCGACACGTGCATCTTCGTCTGCATTATTATCCTGGGTAAGCGTTATTTCGGTCTTGTCGGCACCATCCGCGAGGTAAATGGTGACGAAATGGTAATTGTCGGCAATGTCAGGCTTACCAGATGATGGACTGTAATGGCTGTACCTAAGCATCTTTTCCGGCTCTATTTTTAGAATGACACCTTTGTCTTCATACTTCCTGCCGTTGAACTCACCCTTCCAGGTTATTTCGCTGCCTTGCAGCCAAGCAGATTCTACTTCGGTATTGAACATATAGTGTTTGATCGCGCCAGGGTTTATCAGTGCATCCCAAACTTCCCGCCGACTCGATTGAATCGAAATGGCAGCATTCGCTACAAAATCATCGATAACCATAAAACCATCTCCTCAGGCAGCCCAGACTGCTTATATATGTCTAAAGATGGTTTGGAATTCAGTGCGTCAGCACACATAAAGACAATGAATAGTCGCCTGCGACATCACATGACGTCTTGCTGAAGCAATCAAAGCTAAGTGCGCCATCGCACGGAAGGCATGGGATTGCATTGCTAATTTGGAATCACGTCACAAGTACGACCAATTCGCGCTAAGTGATTCCTTAAATTTCCGATGAGGTGTTACATGAACACACAATATCAACACGATTTGAACAATTCTCTCAATCCGACAGCATCGTCCACACCAGTCATACGCACTGACCGTGTAGATATGATCACTGCATTGTTCAATGACCGTGAAAGTGCCGAGCATGCATTTAATTCTGTCACCAATCGCGGCTATCGAAGCGACGAGGTGAATCTAGTGATGTCAGATGCCACAAGACAAAAACATTTCCAGGAAAATCCGATTACCTATAACGAAATGGGTAACAAAGCAGCTGACGGTGCCGGAATCGGTGGTGCAATCGGCGGCACAATCGGTGCCATCGCTGCAGTCGTTGCCACGGTGGGTACTACGTTAGCAGTTCCTGGCCTGGGCATTGTTTTCTTCGGTCCGGCAGTCGCTGCTTTGGCAGGACTCGGTGCTGGAGGTCTAACCGGTGGCGTGCTTGGCGCATTAATCGGACTGGGCATTCCTGAAGAACGGGTAAAACATTATCAGTCCGGTATTGATGAAGGCGGAATTCTGATGGGCGTTAAACCTAAGTCTGATGAAGATGCAGCCCATATCGAACAAGAGTGGAAAACCAATAACGGCCAACATGTTTATCGATAAGCCATTAATGCTTCAATAAACCAATGGTTACTATTTACACGACGGCCCTGGTGTCAAAGAAGACACCAGGGCCGTCGTGTTATGTGTTCTTTGAACTCACGGTGTACTCAAACGCATTTTGCGTGATTCACCTCGCATGGCGAGCCTTCATGAAAGCAAGGTGCTAGCGGTTCCAACGATGGCCTTAATTCCACGGTTTACACGTTTCTGGTAAACATCCGAGCTTTTACAAGTTGTTGCAGGAATTTATTGCAAAGCACGCAGGACTATGCGGATACTGTGCTGGTCTTTGCTTCTGTTGTCTTTGTTTCTCTTGTTTTTAGAGGGGCACACAATGATCGAGATCCCCGGCTACACCATCCTGCGTCCGCTCGGAC